>JAFLCF010000300.1 GCA_017303735.1 Anaerolineae bacterium | reverse complement strand
CCTCGTACAACCAAGCCAAATATCTCGAGCAGACGATGCTCTCTATTTTGAATCAAGATCATCCGCGCATCGAATACATCGTTGTGGACGGTGCCTCCACAGATGGAAGTGTGGAGATCATCAAAAAATATGCGGGGAAATTGGCGTATTGGGAATCGGCAAAAGATAAGGGACAAGCCGATGCCATCAACAAAGGTTTTGCGCGTGCCACAGGCGAGATCATTGCCTGGCTCAACTCAGATGATTATTATCTGCCGGGCACGGTTAGTGCGGCTGTGAAAGTGTTTGAAGAAAACCCGGAGGTCGTTCTGGTCTATGCAAACATGCTTGCCGTGGACGAGAACGGGCAGACCTTCAATACGCTCACCTATAAACAACTGACTCTTGAAGACTTGTTATGTTTTCAGATCATCGGTCAACCGGCAGTGTTCATTCGCCGTTCAGCTCTACAAAAAACAAGTGGACTCGACCTCACGTTCCACTTTTTACTTGACCATTTGCTTTGGATAAAAATCGCCAAACAGGGGCGCATCCTTCACGTAAACGAAACCTGGTCAGCGGCACGCTACCATGCCGAAGCGAAAAATGTTGCCAAAGCCGCCGAGTTTGGGCGTGAAGCCTTTCGCATTCTGGAAACCATCGCGCAGGATAAAGACCTGGCTGCCACCCTGCATAAGATCGACCGCCGCGCTCACGCCTCCGCCTTCCGCGTGGATGCACGTTACCTGCTCGATGGCGGGTTGCCGGGTAAAGCATTGCAGGCATGGTTCCGCGCCTTGTTCATTTATCCGCCTGTGGCATTGAAACGCATGAATATTTTTGTTTCGGCAGTGTTGACTATTTTCAGGTTGGGGAAATTGCGGGGATGGGTTTTGAAGCGAAGAAAAAGAGAGCATCAAACCAAGTGACAGTCACCTCAAAGGTGACTGTCACTTTTTATTCAGGAATCGTCAATCTTGTTTTCGAAGGCGTTTGCCCGCTGGCATAGAAACTGCGGTTGGCGTTGACGTAATGTGGGAAATCTTCTATCCATGCGTGGCGGGTGTCATAGCCAAACAGTTCTACGTATGCCATGAACAAGTCTGCATTTTGTGCGGCAAAATAATGCGGGTTGCGGAAGAACATCTCAAGATACCCCGCTACGAATTCCCCGTCATTCTGAAAGACATACGGATGCCCAACCGGAATCGGCTGGGATAAATCTCCATTTTGGCGAGCCAGGTAGCGGGTCAGTTCGAGGCGTTTGCCTTTGAGGAAGAGAGTCCGCGCCTGGGGAGTGAAGATGTCTCCGTCGCTGACTCTTAATCCGGGATACAGTCCCTCGCCTCGCTGCATGGACCCGGAGCCTGTGTCGAACGCATCGAGCATGTGACCCAGCTCATGCAAGAACGGACAGACACCCGGCGCTGCGCCGTTGAAGCCTTCAAAGAGACGCGACAGGACGAGTTGAATGGACTCGCGCGATGGGTTGTAACATCCGCCAGATACGCCGCCATCTTGATGAAAGGCTTCGGGCGTGGTGTAGAGTTGAATGTGACGTGGGTTCGAGAGCAGGCGTGCAAGGATATCTTGCCGAAAGTAAAAGACCTCGGCGAGATGCCCAGCGACAAGATGCCGCACAGAGGCAGGCATGTGCGACGTTAGATTCGTTTTGTTCGCACCGATGAGTTGTAGATCAAAGTTGGGATGCTGCGCGATATGCTGGACAAGTTGATAGAATGAATCAACATCATCGAGCATGCGCAGAATGGGAAAATAATGATCGAGTGCGCGCAGATCGCCCGTGGTTTCAAATTTCAATGCTGCGGTTTGCGGACGGCATTGTCCGTTCGTGAGGGTGTCGAATTTTGTGGAGGCGGTTTGAAGATTGGTCATTTGTTGTTTGGAAAAAATTCTCTTTTGTACACGGATTGCACGGAAAACACGGAAAAGATTTTTTAAGCGAACTATCCGTGAAGCTCAGTGAAATCTGTGTCATCCGTGTCCAAACGGGTTCTTGTAAAAAATTATACCCTCCAGCCCTCCAATTTTCCCCTCATGAATTTACGTTACAATACTCTCTCCTCATGAACGGATTCCTCTCCACCAAACCCGCGCGGATTTTTGCCCTCATCGTCATCTTTACCCTTGGCATCGCTGTCCGCTTGTATGATCTCACCGACTTGCCCTTGGAATTTCATTCCACGCGCCAGTTATTGTCTTTGCTCAAAGCCCGCGGTATGTATTACGAAACCCGAACCGATGTTCCTTCGGAAGAACGCGCCTTTGCCGTTCAACAATGGAACTTGCGTGCATCCGTCGAGCCGGAATTTTTCGAGCGCATCGTCGCATGGACATATCAATTCACTGGCGAGCAGGTCTGGGTGGCACGCGCATACTCATCCGCATTTTGGGTCATTGGCGGCATCTTCTTTTATCTGCTTGCGCGTCGTCTCACTTCAGAAGATGGTGCTATTGCTGCAACCGCTGTGTATCTCCTCTTGCCTTACGCTATCATTGCCAGCCGCAGCTTCCAACCCGATCCGCTCATGACGATGCTTATCATCATGTTCTTGTGGGCGGTTTGGGAATGGTCAAGTACATTAACCGCTAAGACCGCTAAGGACGCGAAGGAAACCCATAAAAACTTTAGCAACCTTCGCGCTCTTGGCGGTTTAAAAAGCTCTTGGGCATTTGCCATTCTTGCTGGGCTCTTTGGCGGGCTTGCCATCTTCATCAAATTCCCGGCAGCCTTCTTCGTCATTGGCGGAGGCTTGGGCGCGGTACTCAGCTACAGGTCCATGAAAGAGGCGTTGAAGGATCCGCAGTTTTACGTCATGGCATTGCTGGGCATCCTCCCCGGCGCGGGCTACCTCGTTTATGGCACCTTCGTGCAAGATTTTCTCGGTCAACAATTTGGCGGGCGTTTCATCCCCAGCCTTTTTCTCAGCCCGTCTTATTATGTGGGCTGGCTCAATATGTTGAATCTCGTCATCGGCGGATTCACCTTGATGCTTGCCCTGCTCGGTCTCTTTTTCTTTGATGATAAAAATCGTCGCCTCCTTCTCGGACTTTGGGCTGGGTACGCCCTCTTTGGCTTTTACTTTAACTTTCACATTCACACCCACGACTACTACTCCCTGCCGTTGATTCCCATCGTGGCATTGTCCATTGCTCCGCTTGCAGATTTTCTTTTTGCAAAACTCGCGCAACTCACAACAACAAACTTTCTGCGTCTTTCCTCTTTCTTCTTTCTTCTCCTCGGTCTCATCGCCTCCACATGGAGCGTCCGCAACACCCTCAACGCCGTAGACTATCGTCCGCAAGCCGAAATGTGGGCAGAGATCCGCACCATCACAGACGGGTATAATCTAGCCGGGCTGACGCAAGATTACGGAGCCCGTCTCGCTTATTGGGGCTGGCAGAACATCAGCTCCTGGCCCACCTCAGGTGACCTGCGCTACGCCGACGAACGCGGCGGCAAGCAAAACCTGGAAGAACAATTTGCAGAGATCGCCTCTAAGAAAGATCTGTTCGTCTTAACCGATTTTGACGACTTCGCTCGTCAGCCTTATCTTAAAGAAAAACTCAGTACCTACCCCGTCTTTGCCGAAGGGGATGGGTATGTGATTTACGATTTGATGAAATAAACTATCCATGAAATTTTCCAATCAAAAAACATTAATCTATCTTGCCTGGTTTGGCGTTTTTGCTGTGACAGCCGCTCTTGCTGTGTATGCGTATCTCGGTTTCTTTTCTCGTTACATGGCAGATGACTACTGCCTGCTTGTGGATTTGAAATTTGGCGATATTCTCACTAATAGCGTCAATAAATATTTTTTCAAGTCCAATCGTTTTACCAATTTGTTCGTGCTGGGCTTTTGGGAGTTATTCCCAAACAATATCGCCTTTATGCCGGTCTTGCATATTATCTTTTGGGTTGGCGGTTTATATTGGCTGTTGAACGAGTTGAATAAAACCTTCAACCTGGCTCTGCCTTTGCCGGTTGTGCTATTTATCGCAGAGACACTTGCCCTTTTTTCATTCTTTATGGCGCCAAATGTTTTTCAGATTCTATATTGGCGTCCGGGGCAGGTTTCGTATCTCACACCGATCGTAATGTTCACGCTTATGGCTGCCTGGCTGGTCAACCTTGTGCGCAGAGATAAAGTGACCCTGCCTTTGGCATTCCTCTTCGGCTTTATGGCATTCTTTGTAGGCGGGCTTTCCGAAACGCTGGGTGCCTTACACATTTCCATTCTCTCTTTGGTGCTTCTGTGCGTCTTCTTATTTGATAAATCTCCGCGCCGCAAACCCGCTCAGACGTTGCTGATGGCTCTTTTGATTGGTGCATTGTTGGCGCTGGTTGTAATGTTCCTTGCACCCGCGAATGAAGTGCGCATTAACGATGAGAACGGTTCGCCGCCATTTACCACGGTGCTGTTACGTACATTTGAATATTCCTTCCTCTTTCTGCGTATCACGTTTACGAATCTTCCGCTGCCAGTGGTGGGTTT
>JAFLCF010000030.1 GCA_017303735.1 Anaerolineae bacterium | reverse complement strand
CGAATCCGTGGCGTGGCTCGAACATCACCTGCGCGACTACAAAGGCACCGTCATCGCCGTCACCCACGACCGCTACTTCCTCGACAACGTCGCAGGCTGGATCCTCGAACTCGACCGCGGCTACGGTATCCCCTACAAAGGCAACTACTCCTCCTGGCTCGAACAAAAACAGGAGCGCATCCGCCTCGAAGAAAAAGCCGAAAGCCAGCGCCAAAAGACTCTCAGCCGCGAACTCGAATGGATTCGTATGGGAGCCAAAGCCCGTCAGGCAAAAGGGCAAGCCCGCGTCACCGCCTACGAAAAATTATTGGGGCAAGAAGCCGAAGCCCGCCGCGAAGAACTGGATATCTACATCCCGCCTGGTCCGCGCCTCGGCGACTTGGTCTTCGAGTTTAACAAGGTGACCAAATCTTATGGCGACCGCCTCATTCTTGACGAGTTCACTGCTTCTGTTCCCCCAGGCTCTATCATCGGGATCATTGGTCCCAACGGTGCAGGCAAAACGACCTTGCTCAAGATGATCACAGGTCAAGAAAAACCTGATAGCGGCTCCATCAAGATCGGTGACACCGTCAAATTCTCTTACGTTGATCAAACCCGCACCCTCGACCCCGAGAAAACCGTCTACGAAGAAATTTCAGGCGGCGCAGAAAATCTTGAGCTTGGCAAACGCAAGATCAACTCACGTGGCTATGTCTCTTCATTCAACTTCGCAGGCTCCGACCAGCAAAAGAAAGTCGGCATCCTCTCAGGCGGTGAACGCAACCGTGTCCACCTCGCCAAAACCCTCACCGAAGGCGCCAACGTCCTGCTCCTCGATGAACCGACCAACGACCTCGACGTCAACACCCTGCGCGCCCTCGAAGAAGCCCTCACCGAATTCGCAGGCGTCGCCCTCGTCGTCAGCCACGACCGCTGGTTCCTCGACCGCATCTGCACCCACCTCATCGTCTACGAAGGCGACTCCGTCGCCAAAATGTACATCGGCAACTGGTCCGATTACGAAACGATGATGACGGAGAAGTTTGGCAAAGACCTCACTCCGCACCGAGTGAAATATAGAACGATGAAGAGATAAATTCGTCCCGTAGGGGCAGGGTCTCCCTGCCCCTTTTTTATCCCATCACTAGGGCGACGAGACGTCACCCCTACAAACGATTGGTGAATATCCCATGCCACTCCCTACATCTCTTTCTAAACCGATCTTCCATATCATCTACAACCTCATCCGCCTTGGAAATGGATTTCGCACACCCATGCTGCGACGTGCCGTTCAACCGCTCGCCGAAGAAAAACGCGCCGCCTTCGATAAACTCATTGATACCGCAATCAAACACGGCAGCGACATCCCGATTCAATACGACCTGCCATACCCCAAAGTTGACTTTCTCAATTACCTCTGCGACTGGCGCGGGTTGGTGGCGCATGGTTCGCCCATGCACGAACTGAAAACGATTGAACCCATTCGCAAAAGCCGTGACAACAACGAGTTTGGCAACCGCACCCAGATATTCTGCTCTCCCGATGCGATCTGGGCAATGTGGTTCGCCATTTTAGACAAAGATAAATTCACCCTCACCAACAATGCCTGCATCCGCATTGGATCGGGTGAGCGCCGCGAAAAGTATTATCACTTTGCCTTGCCCCAAAACAAAAAAGAAGACGCACCCTTCACCGAAGGAATGCTTTACATCTGCCGCGCTGAGAGTTTTCCCTCCCGCCGTATCATTCCCATCTTGCAATTTCTCGGCGGCGAAGTGGAAGAGTGGGGCAGTGAGCAACCCGTCCAGCCGCTTGCCAAAATCACCATCACTCCTTCCGACTTTCCATTTTTGAATCAGGTACAATATTCAAAATAGTGACGTTGGTTGGAATTTGGAAGTATTAGACAGGCTATTCTTTCGGCGTAAAGTGACATCCGTGGTCGCATCCATGCAAGAGGCAGAAGCCGAGATCATGAAAATGGGATTTTCAAGCTAAAGAAAAGTTCAACTCATAGCGGTGAAGTCTCCCGCCTTTTTTGTTTCATTAGAAAACACCCAAGTGACAGTCACCTCGCAGGTGATTGTCACTTTTTTAATCCTTGACAAACTTCATTTTACTAATATAATTAGAAAAAACTAATATCATTAGATTTAATGAAAAAAACCAAACCCACCTCCCCCCGCGTACAACGCAACCGCGAAGCTGCCACAACTGCTATCCTTGAAGCCGCCCGCACCATCATGCGCGAAGAAGGCGTAGCCGCCCTCTCCATGCAAGAGCTTGCCCGACGCATGGACATGCGCGCCCCCTCCCTCTACAACTATTTCAGCAGCAAAGCAGAAATTTACGACACCCTCTTCCGCCTCGGCTTCACGATGTTTGACGCGCACATCAAGGAATTGATGAAAACTTCCACAGGTCTGCGCGATGAACTGCGTATCAATATCGAAGGCTATATGTCCTTCGCGCTGGAAAACCCCGACCTCTATCAGCTATGCTTCGAACGCCCCGTGCCTGGTTTTGTCCCTTCACAAGAAAGCCTCGCGTTAAGTTTCGGCATCCTCAACCAATCCTATCAACGCGCCGCGCAATTCAAAAAACAACTGAACACCAAGCTCACCGGTCAACAGATCGTGGATACGGTCATCGCCATCTCTCACGGTCTCACCGCCATGCATCTATCCAACGAACCGCATCTACCCGTCGGGCAGGGACGTTTCGGCTCGTTAATACCCATTGTTTTATCCATCCTCGAACAAGCCATGCCCATCAAAGGAGAAGCCAAATGACCGCCTTATCGTTATCCAAAACCGTTCATGCTGAATCCATTCCCTCCGTCAATGCGGATGGAGCCCATCGCCTCCTGAGCACCGCCCTGAGTCGCTTCTTGACTCTGATAGAGTCCCTCAACACTGACGATTGGTCCAAACCCACAGCTTGCACCGCATGGAATGTGCATGATATGGTTGCACATCAAGCAGGCGGATACGCCAGCCGTACTAGCTACAAAGAAATGATCCGCCAATACACCAGCAAACCCAAGCCAGGTCAACTGCCAGAAGATGCGATCAATGATTTACAAGTTGGTGAACGTGCTGAAAAAACTCCAGCAGAATTGATTGCCGAATTAAAACAAGTTGGCGAAATCGCCGCACACAACTGGGCATATGGCTTCAATGCCATCAAGTGGATCGCCATCCCTCACCCTGTTGGTGGATTCATGCCCATTCGGCATCTCATGTGGGTCATCCACAGCCGCGACACCTGGATGCACAGCCTTGATATCTGCCGCGCCACGAACCGTCCCTTTGAGCAAACACGCGAACACGATGGTCGCATTGTGGAATTGGTCGTCCTCGATACGGCGAAGAAATTACGCAAACGTCTCAACGGCAAAGCCATCACCCTCATGCTGACAGGCATCGCTGGCGGCGAGTGGCAGATCGGGGATGGTGAACCAGTTTCCAGTTTGGAAATGGATGCGTTGGATTTCAATATCTTCGTCTCGGGCAGATTCTCCTATGATGAAGGAATGAAGCGGGCAAAAATCTCAGGAAACAAATCGCTTGTAGAAAATATATTCAAAGACTTATTAATACTGTACTAGTTGAAAAGTAAGGGCAGGGCTTATGTTAAACATACGCCCTGCCTTATCAATTTAATCGGGAACAAAATATTTATATTCGACGTCCTTACAATACATATTCAAACTCAAAGGAACCTCACATGAAGCCCGCCCTCTATTCACTACTTATCTCCGTCATTTTTCTCGCCGCCTGTGCAGCCCCCACCCCCGCACCCGTAGACCCTGCATCCTCCAGCATGCCCGCCCTCACCGACCCGACACAACCAATCACCGTCAACGCTGGTGAGGTCTTCATGATCGTCGTCGAATCCAACCCGTCTACCGGCTATCACTGGGAAGTCGTTGGTGACCTAAGTGGTGTCGAACTGGTCTCAAGAGAATATACTGCCGCAGAACCCGTCATCCCCGGCTCTGGCGGCGTAGAAGTATGGACATTCAAAGCTGTTACGGCTGGAGATATTTCAGTCACACTTGGAAACTATCCACCTGGTGAAGGAACAGCAAACGAACAGGAAAAAAGCTTTAAGGTAGTCATTCAATAAAATGCCGAGGCAGATGAAGAATCTGCCTCTTTTTGTTCTCCACAAAGGCGAATCTATCACATCCGCCTTTGTTGTTTAAAAGGCATCTTGCATAAGTGCTCTCGCCGCGGTCCTCGGCGCGAGGACGCCGCCTTAAGCGGGGAAAAATTTGACTTTGCAAGAAGCCTAATATGTTTCTTCAATTCTGTCTTAAGACATTATGATCCGATTTGATACTGGTAAAATGCTATTACGTCAATATGATAGAAAAGCAAAAAGATACTTTCACGTTTTGGGGGAGATTCGACCTGCCAACCTGGTTATTTTTCGGTGCGTTGATCATCTATCTCGTCACTCGCCTGATCGGTTTGGATCATTTCCCCATTTATTTCTTTACCGATGAAGCCAATCAAACCCAGTCCATTGCCAGTTTGGTGGAAAATAACTACCGCCTAGATAATGTCTTATTGCCTACATACTTCCCAAACGGGTTGTATCATAACCTTGGATTAAGTGTTTATATGCAATGGTTGCCTTACATATTGTTCGGCAAATCCGCAGTGCTTACGCGCATAACATCCATCCTCATCACCTTGCTTGCAGCGATCTCCATTGGTTTCATTCTCCGTGATATTTTCAAACTTAAATACTGGTGGACGGGGACCCTGTTTCTTTCGATCACACCAGCCTGGTTCCTACATTCTAGAACGGCATTCGAAGTAGCTGAATTTGTCGCTTTCTATTCGGGCGCATTATGTGCCTATCTTTTTTACAGACATCGCTCCCCACGTTTTTTGTATCTTGCTATTTTTCTCGCTGCCTGTGCATTCTATACCTATAGCCCAGCGCAGGTCATCGTTCCACTGACTACGATCGCACTGGCTCTTTCTGATCGCAACTACCATTTTGAGAACCGCAACACTGTGCTGCGCGGCATGGTAATTCTCATCTTGTTAGGCATCCCATATCTCCGTTTTATCTTTTATAACCCTCACATCCCCTTCATGCATTTGAGCACGTTGGGTTCATATTGGATGGCAAATACCTCGTTTCTTGAAAAGCTAAGCCGCTATGTTTCAGAGTATGCGATTGGGCTAAGCCCATGGTATTGGTACACCCCCAACATTCGAGATCTTTCTCGTCATTTGATGAAGGATTACGGGCACATTATGCTTGGCACGCTGCCGTTTGCGGTGATTGGGCTTTTCTCTGTGGTGAGAAACTTGCGTCTATCGGCGAATCGCTTGGTAGTGATTACGATGCTAGTATCACCATCGGCAGCAGCATTGGCAGGCACTAGCATTACACGCGCCCTGGTATTTGTGATGCCAGCAAGTATTCTCACTGCACTAGGGCTTGAAATCTTCCTCAATTGGATTTCTAATCTGCAAAAGAAAAGAGATTTGTCTTTCTCAAGCTCCCGGCAGGTTGCCATTCAACTTTTTGTCTTTATGTTGCTGTCTGGGGTAAATATTTGGATGTTGACTGACTCCCTGCGCAACGGACCGACCTGGTATACCGATTATGGGCTGGGCGGGATGCAATATGGCGGTTTTCAGATCTTCGATATCGTCAAAGAATACAGCCAGGAAAACCCCAACTCAAAGATTTTTGTTTCTCCAGATTGGGCAAATGGGACAAATGTGTTAGTTGATTTTTTTCTCGATACATCTTCACCAGTCTGGCTCTGGAGTATTCGCGGGCATATTAATGAAAAATTACCATTGGATGATTCCATGGTATTTGTTATCACTCCCGACGATTACAAACAGGTTTTTGAGAACCCTAAATTCTCAAACCTGACAGTGGAGAAGGTCGTCCCCTATCCCGATGGAACCCCGGGGTTTTATTTTATTCGGCTGCAATATTCAGAGGATATCGAGGCGCTCCTTGCCGCTGATGCAGCTACCCGGCGGGTGCTTCAGGAATCCTACCTGACCCTTGCTGGAGATCAAGTGAAGCTGCGATATTCAAAATTAGACGGTGAAATACAAGATATATTCATTGCGAACCTCTTCGATGGCGACCCGTTGACATTCGCAAAGACTGCCGAGGCAAATCCATTCGTTGTGGAGATAACCTATCCTTCTCCTCATGTAATTAATGGATTTTCGATCATAACCGGTTCTGCAAATGTTTCCATCTTACTGACGGGGTATGCGGATGAAGGGGCGGATCCTGTCACGTACACGTTTCGAGGGCAAGGCTCCATTCGTAACCCTGAATTGATATTTGACCTCCCAGCACCATTAACATCCCAGACCTTGCATATCGAAGTATTGGATATTAATAACAAAGAACCGACTTTTGTTCATATCTGGGAGATCACTTTTCGGTAAGGGCTTTTCAGCACAAACCACCCAGGACGAAAAAAGGGGCGAAGCCCGTGCTGCCTCCATGGGATATGAGGATTGGTTAAGCCTGTTGAAAAACCCTGAGCTCTATCTTCTGGTCAGGAACGCCAGCGCAACGGTAGATCCCCAGGCTGCGATTGCAAAAGCAGAACGTGCCCTTGTCAGAAAGCAATCGCTCTTCACAATGCAGGCAAAATAACTGCACAGTAGGCCGTGGGATATAACTTCCACACCGCCTTTGTCAGCCAGAGTGACCATCAAGCGCTTTATAGAAAATGGCGGGCAATTTGTCTGCCATTTTTATTTTTCTGATAACGCGGGGTAAAATGACAGCACCCATCTTTTCATAAGCACATCTTGAAGGGATGGGGGATCATCATGAAAAGCTGTTTCCAAACCGAGAAGCTCGAAACCATTCTCCTGAGTCAGAATTGGAAGGCTGGTATTTGTCACTCTGCCCGCACCTGTAGAATCAAAGATACCCGGAGTTCGAAGTATGTTGCATGGTTTTTTTAAGTTCTTTTCAGCGCCTGTTTTTCCTGAAGATGAGGAAAAGACGCGTCGCGCCCGGGCTTTGAACGCTTTGCACATCCATATGAGTTCCGCCCTTTTGATCTTGGGTGGTGTCGGAGTGTTATTTTTCTTCAAAGAAAAAGAAATTACCTCCATGATCCTGATCGCGGCTCTGCTGATCACGATCTTTGGAGTCAGTCTTAATCGGCGTGGCATGGTTCAAACAGCGGGGACCCTGATGCTTGGATCTCTTTGGTTATTTACTGTCTTCATATCTGCTATTTCTTCCGGCATACAAAGCCTCGATATTATGTTTTTTATCTCGGGCACGGTGGCAGCCGGGGTCATATTGGGCGGGTGCGGCGCTTATGCCTATGCTGTTCTCAGTTTATTAACCGGGTTGGGCATGATCGCTGCCGAGACGATGGGCGTTGATTTCCCTCAAATATTCACATTTCCTCCCATGTCTGCGTGGATATTGCTATTTATCAACCTTGCTTTTACGGTTGCGCCACTACAAATTGCACTGCAAAGCTTATCCGACGCGGCAGCACGATCAAAGACCAATGAAGAACAGTACCGCCTGATCACATCTGTGATGTCTGATTATGCTTTTTTCGTGCAGTATGGGCAAAATGGGTCGATCACAGATCAATGGATTAGTGGAGCGTTCGAATCCATTACTGGATATACACCCCAGGAATATATCAACAAAGGCGGCTGGGTATCGATTTTGCATCCCGATGATCACAATCAGGATGGCAGCGATATGGCTGCTCTGCATGCCAACCAAAAAGTGGTCACAGAAGTCCGCATCGTTCGGAAGGATGGAGGGATTCGCTGGGTGCGCTCGTATGGCCACCCGAAATGGGATGAAGAGCACAACCGCCTTTCGGGAATTTATGGCGCGGTGCAGGATATTACCGAGCACAAACAAGTGGAGTCTGAGCTGCGCCAGCGTGCCGAAGAGGTATCTCTGCTTTATCGGCTCGGGATGACCCTCTCCGGCGGCGATAATCTGTACCAAGCCTTGCGCGCCTTTGTGAAGGAATTAAAACAGGTTATGACGGTGGATGCATTTCACATTGGCTTGTATGATGCCGCAACAGATGTCTTTTCCTATACCCTGTTCCTGAACATGAATCAGGATATTCTCCCCCCACCGCGTAAACTAAAGGAAACCCCCGGGCTAACATGGGAGGTTATCTCGAAAAGAAAAACTCTCTATCTGGGAAATATAGCCGACCCTCAAACCAGGCAGGCACACAAGATCGTATGGGTTGTAGATGCTCCCATACTTTCATACATCGGCATTCCGCTCCTGTTGCAGGAACGCGTGATTGGTGTCATGTCGGTGCAGTCTGTTCGCAAGGATGCCTATACCCGCGATCAGGTGCGTCTGTTGGAAACGATGGCGGCGCAGGTTTCCATAACCATTGAAAAATTAGGGCTGCTTGACCAACTTCAACAGGAACTCGCCGAACGCAAACGCGCCGAGGCTGAACTGCGCCAGCGCGAAACGATCATGGATGCAGTAGCCATATCCGCAGAACTGCTTTTCAGGGAATTGGATTGGAGAGCCCAGGTAAATGGAATGCTGGAAAGACTCGGCATGAGCATTCACGCCTCTCATGCCTATCTTTTTGAAAATCAATTGAAGGACGATGGGCGCATCCTCACATCCATGCGCTATGAGTGGACTGCCCCGGGCTTCAAAAGCGATATGGGTGACCTACGCTTCACTGAAGTGTATCTGGGAGAAGATGACCTGGATAGTTGGTATGCGAGCATGAGTAGCGGGTTCCCCTTCATCGGTGATAAAGACCATTTAAAGAAAAGTGATTTCGACTATGTACTCACCCGGGGGATGAAAGCTGTGCTGGATGTACCAATATTTATAGATGGGCGATGGTGGGGGAGCATCGGTTTCGATGAAATGGAATACGAACGCGTGTGGTCGAATGCCGAAGTCGATGCATTGCGCGTGGCAGCCAATGTATTGGCGGGCGCCATCAAACGCAGTCAGATCGATTCGATCCTGCAAAGTGAACTGCAGCATCGTAAGACCCTGATCGAGGAACTTGAACATAAAAATACCGAGCTCGAGCGGTTTAACTACACCGTTTCGCACGACTTAAAGACACCACTTGTAACCATACGGGGATTTCTGGGCTATCTCGAAGAGGATATGGTTAATGGAAATATCGAACGGTTCAAGAAGGATGTAAAAAGGATCGAAAACGCGGTCGATAAAATGAACAGTCTGCTCAAAGACCTGCTTGAGCTCTCGCGTGTGGGAAGGATGATGAATCCGCCAGAGTTGGTTTCTTTTGAACATCTCATTCACGAGGCTGTGGAAATTGTTCGCGGGCGTCTTACGGAACGGAATATTGCAGTCCACATTCAACCAGACCTGCCTGTTGTGCATGTCGATAAACCTCACCTGATCCTGGTTTTGCAAAACCTGATCGACAATGCCGCCAAGTACATGGGCGATCAAAAAAGTCCACGCATTGAGATCGGAATGAAGGAAAGAGAACACGGTCAAAAAGTATTCTTTGTGCGCGATAACGGTATGGGGATCAATTCTGAGTATTATGAGCAGATATTTGGCTTGTTCAACAAGCTTGATGTTGGATCAGAGGGTACGGGGGTTGGGCTTGCGCTTGTAAAGAGGATCATTGAAGTCAATAACGGCAGGATCTGGGTGGAATCAGAACCAGGAGCAGGCTCAACGTTCTACTTTACACTGCAAGAATCGCTGCCTTTGTGAGACCGCCACCGTCAGGAGAGAGTCCATGAACCTGTTTGTAAAATCAATAATGAGCTGGCTGCGCCACCCGGATTTTGGCGATCAGGATAAAAACCTCTCAGCATTGCATATTCAGTTGATGGCGCTGATTATGATCACCATCGCAGTGATCCTGGGGGTTGTATACATCGCAGAAGGTCAGATTATTTATGTGATGTTTTTACTGGCAAGCATACTGGTCCAATTCCTTGTGATCGGGCTGATTCGATTCTGGAAATTAAAAGCCGCATCGAATCTTTTTCTGATGACTGCATTGGTGCTGCTGACTCTGGGGATCTTATCAGGAGGCGGGATCCATTCCAGCAGTGTCATCGTTTACCCCATCATCCTTATTTTCGCCAGCCTGCTTTTGGAACGAAAACCCTACATGCTCTATACGGCGCTTTGTCTCGCCAGCATTGCTTTAATTATTTACGCAGAAAAACAGAAGATCACCCAACCATATGTACCCGATGCACCCGAACTGCCCTTATTCCTCTCAATCAGTTTGATCGTGCTTAGCGGGGCAGTGATCGGACGCTTTATTACAGAGAGTCTTCAAAATAACATTCAAAAATCCCGGCTGTATGCGCAGGAACTTTCAAACCAAAAGACAATCCTAGATCGTGTAGGGCAGGCGGTGGTGGGCTGTCTTGACGATGATACGATCATTTATTGCAATCAGACTGCCATGAGTCTGTACGGCTGGAAAGCCCAAGAGGTGATCGGGCGGAACTATTATGAGGTGATCCCTGCGAAAATCGCATCAGACATGGTCGAAGAAATTAAGTCTGCTTTGCGGAGGGGAGAAGTATGGTCTGGAGAGTATATTGTTTCAAGGCATGGGCAGCCTTCATTGACCGTTCTTGCAACCGTATCGGCTTTACAGGATGAGTCAGGCGCTGCCATAGGCTGGGTTGGGGTTGCCACTGATCTATCTGAGCGGGTGAAGTCGGAACAATATGCGGTTCAGCATGCCAGGGAAGTTGCCTTGCTGTATCGCGTTGGCATCTCGTTGACCTCTGGGAAGGATCTGGTTGAGACGTTATTGGCGCTTCAAGAAGAGATCTCTCATGTGATCCGGGCAGATGCGTTTTACGTTGCCATCTATGATGACAAGACAGACATCGTCAGATATCCCATCTTTCTTGATGCAGATACCCCGCTCGGAGATTCGCCACGCCGCTTGAGTGAACAACCCGGATTAACCGGCGCTGTGATCTTTAGCGGAAAATCCCTGTATTTGCCCGATATGATGGTTGAAGAGGTGCAAAGACAATACAAGCCGCTGAATGATAATGATTTTGTCTTGCATACATTTTTGGGTATTCCGCTGGTGGTGAGCGGACGTGTGACTGGCATGATCTCGGTACAAAGCGAGCAGGTGGATGCCTATACATCGGACCAAATTCAATTAATGGAAAACGTTGCCATTCAGGCAGCGATTGCCATCGATAAAGCAAACCTGCTCGATCAGCTAAAACAGCAATTGGCAGAGCGTGAACATGCCGAGGTGCGGCTCCGCGAACGGGAGTCGATTCTGGAAGCGGTGACCTTTGCGGCAGAACAGTTTCTAAAGTCTCCAGAATGGAGCACCAATATGGATGCCGTGCTCGAACGTTTTGGGAAAACCCTCAAGGTGACCCATGCCTATCTTTTTGAAGACCATCTCAACGCGCAGGGCGAAGCCGTAACTTCCATGCGTTATGAGTGGACAGCGCCGGGATACCCCAGCGACCTTGATACCCCTTATTTTCAAGGTTCAAAGATCGATCAAGCCGGGTTTGAAGAACAGGTGGAAGCCTTAAGACGCGGTGAAGTGCGGTCTGGAAATCTTTCCACATTCATGCCCGTTGAAAAAGAAGCGATGGCATCGATTGGGGTGAAAGCCATTTTGGAAGTGCCGATCTTTGTGAACGGACGCGAGTGGGGTGCGATCGGCTTTGATGATTTTGAAAAAGAACGGGAGTGGAGCACTGCCGAGGTAGATGCCTTGAAGATCGCAGCAGGCGTTCTCAGTGCGGCGATCCAGCGTCAGGAAACCGAATCAAGCCTACATGAGTCAGAGCGGATCTACCGTCAAGCCATTGAAGCGGCGGGAGCCGTCCCGTATTATCGAAACTATGCAGAAAATAGATACGAGTTTATTGGGAGGGAGATCGAAAATATCATTGGGTACAAAGCGGAGGAGATCACGCCTCAGTTTTGGTTGAAAATCATGCGCGAAAATATCCCTCTGGGTGAAGGGGAGGGAATGCCGATCGATGATGCGGTTGCCCATGCACGCACGGGAAAATTCAAAATATGGCGTTCAGATATGCTTGTGGTTGCCAAAAACGGCGCAGAGAAATGGATCACGGATAGCGCGGTGGAACTCTTCGATGACTCTGATCTTTCGTATGCTTCTGTAGGGATCATGCAGGATGTGACGGATCGCAAAATGACCGAGGCGAATCTGCGGAAACGGGAAGCCATGCTGGCTGCGAGCACCTTTGCGGCGGAGCAATTCTTGCGGGCTGCAGATTGGCGCATGACGATCATGGATGTGCTTGAGCGACTGGGGGTGGAGTTCGGCGCTTCACATGCCTATTTGTTCGAAAAGCACATGGGAGAGAACGGTGTCATGTTGAATTCACTGCGCTATGAGTGGGTGGCGCCCGGGCAAATGTCGGATATGGATAAGCCTGATTATCAAAACGCTCCTGTCCAAGATCAATTGTTTTCCCGCTACTACTCGATATTGGATTCAGGCGAGCCGTTTGTAGGCGGTGCAAGTTATTATCGAACTGAGCCTGCCGAAAAAGAGTGGATGGATTTTATGGGCATGAAAGCCCTGCTCGAAATGCGCATTGTGGTGGACGGCAAGCAATGGGGTACCATCGGTTTTGATGAGACGGTGAACGAACGTGAGTGGACGCCCATGGAAGTGGATGTGATCCGTGTGGCGGCGAATGTGCTGGGTGCGGCGATTAAGCGTCAGTTGGATCAGGATGCGCTGCAAAACGAGTTGAACGAGCACAGGCAGACGGCTCAGGCATTGAGGATTTCAGAGGAAAAATTCTCGAAAGCCTTTGAGTCGACCCAGGTTTTTATGACCCTTGAAAACCAGGAGAATTTGTTCGTGGATGCAAACAAGGCGTTTTTGGAAGGGATTGGTTTTCAGCGCGATGAGGTGATTGGGCACAACGCCTCTGAGCTGAATATTATTTATGACCCAGAAGATGCCCGGCGCTTGCGACAGACAACACAAGAGAATGGATTCTTGAAGGACTTTGAAATACGTTTCCGCCGCCATTCGGGTGCTGTGGGAACGGTCTTGCTTTCAAGTGAGAGTTTTCTTGTGGATGGACAGAAATACACGCTCACGTCTGGTCTTGATATCACCGCTCGTAAACAGGCAGAGGAAAATTATCGCAGCATTTTCAACAACTCCATCGATGGCATCTTTCAGAGTTTGGATGATGGTCGCTTCCTTACTGTGAACCCAGCCATGGCGCGCATCTATGGCTATGATTCACCTGAAGAAATGATCCGTATTGTGAACAATATCGCCTCCCAACTTTATGTGAATGCGGATCAAAGGGATGAGGTGCGCCGAAGGCTGGCTGCGGGAGAACGGCTGATCGGGTATGAGACACTCGAATATCGCAAAGACGGCTCCACATTTTGGACATCCATGACGGCGCAGGCGGTGAGAGATGAAACCGGCAAGGTGCTGTATTACGAAGGTACGGTAGAGGATATTACTCCGCGCAAACAGGCAGAAGCCGACCGCGAAAAGTTGATCGCCGACCTGGAATCAAAAAACACAGAACTGGAACGCTTCACATACACGGTTTCACATGACCTCAAATCGCCGCTGGTGACCATTAACGGGTTTCTTGGCTATCTCGAACAGGATGCCGCTTCAGGAAATATGGATCGCCTGAAAAAAGATATGCAGCGCATTCAAGATGCGGTCAATAAAATGCAAAGACTGCTGAATGAACTACTCGAACTATCACGCATCGGGCGCATGATGAACTCGCCCCAGGTCAATTCGTTCAATGAGCTTATACATGAGGCGCTTGAGATCGTGCAAGGAAGATTGAGCGGGTTGAATGTGCGGGTGGATATCCAGCCCAACCTGCCTGTCATATCTGGCGACAAGCCGCGCCTGGTTGAAGTTCTGCAAAACCTGCTTGATAATGCTGCCAAGTATATGGGCAATCAGCCGAATCCGTGCATTGAGATCGGGTGTCAAAACAAAGAGGATGGGAAGCCGGTCTTTTTCGTCAGAGATAACGGTATGGGGATCGCCCCTGAATATCACGAACGGATTTTCGGTTTGTTCAACAAATTAGACTCAACATCAGAAGGCACGGGCATTGGGTTGGCGCTCGTGAAAAGGATCATCGAAGTGCATGGAGGCAAGATCTGGGTGGAATCAGAATTGGGAAACGGTGCAACATTTTATTTCACTTTGCAGGGTCCGCCGCCATCCTGAAGCAGTCACGATGTTTTAGAACTCCATAGATGGCTGAGTGGAAATAGCTTATATAAAACACTCCCGCTCTGGTGGGGGCTGAACCCTCACCAGAGCCAAAATAAATTAGACAAATATCGCTCAAAGCCGCGGCTTGAACAGGAAGATCGAAGGGATATTATGAACCTAGTATGACCTTTGAAAAAATCTCAACGACCTTGGGGTCAAAATGCCTGCCCGATTGTTCTAAAACATACTTCAGGGTCTTTTCCTTGCCCCATGCTTCACGGTACGGGCGATCAGACGTCAGTGCATCCCATACATCCACCACAGCAAACAACCTTGCCGATAAGGGAATCTCTTCCCCTTTCAATCCACGCGGATAGCCAGTTCCATCCCATTTTTCATGATGACAATAAGGAATATCAAGAGCTGGGCGCAGATATTCGATGGGATACAGCATGTCGTACGCCAATTGAGGATGCTGTTTCATCAATGTCCATTCGTTCTCATCCAGTTTATCGGATTTATGAAGGATCGCATCTGGGATGCCCAATTTGCCAATATCATGCAAGAGCGCCCCGCGGCGAATCGAGCTGAGTTCCTCTCCTTGGATCCCCAAAGACTCTGCCAGCTTAATAGTCATCTGGGCAACACGCCTGGAATGCCCTTCGGTTTCTTTATCACGCAAGTCCATGGCAAGCGACCAGCCTTCAATGGTCTTATCATAGGCAAGCAAGAGCTGTTCATGTGCATTCTCAAGGCTCTGGCGTTCATCGAGAAGTTTACGATAGCGGTTCAAACGGGCTATACCAAGCAGTCTCGCACGCAATTCATAACGGTCGGGCGGTTTGGATATAAAGTCATCCGCTCCAACATCCAGCCCGGTTAACAAAGACTGACGGTCATCCAAAGCCGTTAGAAAAAGAATGGGAACCTCTGCAATGGACTTCTCACTGCGAATGCGGCGGCAGGTCTCAAACCCATCCATACCTGGCATCATCACATCCAGCAGGATGATATCCGGAAGAATGGCGGTTGCCAGCTCAATGGCTTGCATCCCATTTTCTGCAAGAATCAGTTGATAACCATCCGCTTCAAGAATGGACACGAGCACATCTCTTGCAGAAGCATCATCATCTACGATCAGGATTGTTGTTCTATTCTCGGTCATTGAAAGACTCCGACGCTTGTATACATTCAAACGCCCTTTACAACTGGGATGGATAATTTGACCACCACACCCGGCTGATTCTCACGGTTCATCAAACGGCTTGACCCTCCTGCCCCCCACACAATGGTGCTTACTGTTGAGAGTCCCAGCCCCAAGCCTGGAGCTTCGCCTGTAAAATCCTTTTCGCCCTGATAATACGGCAGCCAGGCGGTATTCAATTGCTTGGGTGAAAGAGTGATGCCATCGTCAGTGAATTGAAAAATAATGGTGTGAGAACTTCCGGGTTGCACATCCACGGTGACATGCGGCGTGCCAGCCGGGTGAAATTTTTTGGAATTTCCCAAAATCTCCCAAAGCAGAACTTCCACCGATTGATAAGGCAGGACGATCTTAAGCCCATTCAAGCGTTCAGACATCGTCACCGCCGCACTTGTTATGCCGATCTCTGCCGCGATCTTTTCAGCCAATCCTTTGAACTCTGAAAGTTCAAACCCTTCCTGGCTGTTCACACTCGCATAAAGATTTGTATACTTCAAGATGCGATCCAGCGTTTCATACAGGCGTTTGGCGCCCATCATGGCTGTTTCTGAAAGTCTGACAATCTCCTCCTGCGATAATTGGGTAATATGCCGCGACAGCAGGTCGAGACTGGAAATGATATGGGTCATCGGTGTGCGCACCTTGTGGTTGATCGCCTCGCCAAAACTGCGGGTGTTGCGCCGGTTCAAGATGTCTGCGGTCACATCGCGGAGGCGGATGATGCGGGAACCGGGCACTCCTTCTGGGATCTCGAACACCGATGCTTCGATCCAAAATTCATGCGAGGTGTTCGACTCAGGGCGGACGAGGTAACGGATAAGGGATGGATCATTGGGCGCGGGCCAGTTCATCCATGCCTGCTGCGGATGCGGTGCATACTGACGGGTGGCGACCTCCATAAAGTTTCCTGCGGGCGCATCGGACTTTTCCATATCCAGCCCAAGATAAAAGCGCGCACGCGGGTTGGCATAGGATATTTCATCACCACTTAAGATCAAGACATAACCGTCACTGGCTTGTTCACTGATCCATGAAAACATTTGATTGCGTTCATACAACAGGCGATATTGGTTAAGTTTTGTGATCGAGCGTACCCGTGCGCGTAGTTCGGCGCGGTCGAAGGGCTTGGTGAAGAAATCGTCAGCGCCGGCATCGAGGCATGCGATCCGGATGTCACGATCATTCAGTGCGGTCAGCATGACGATGGGGGTCTTGGCAAGTTCTCCGGTCTTCCGCAGCATCTGACAAACTTGAATGCCGTCCATTTCTGGCAGCATAATATCCAACAAGATCAGATCCGGCTTCACATCCACGGCTTTTTTGAGGGCTTCCTTGCCCGTGGAAGCAAACTCCACCTGATAGCCCTGATCGTGCAATATGGATTCGATCACCAGTTGTCCGGCTGGTTCATCTTCAACGATAAGTATGGTGGGTTTTACACTCAGATTCATGGGGTCATTCCTTGGTAAGTATAAAAGTCCGATCTGGGTATGGCGTCTGTTCTTCTGTAAAGGCAGTTAAAAGTCGCGGTCTACGAGGCGGAATTTGACGGCAAGCCGCACCAGCCCAGCCAGGTTGCGAACGTTCAATTTCTCCATCAGGTTGGCGCGGTGTTTCTCGACCGTTTTCTCGCTGATGGATAAAAACGCAGCAATCTCAACACTGGTATGTTCTTCAGCGATCAATTGCATGATCTCTTTTTCGCGAGGCGACAGGCTGGCAAGCGGGTCGAGGTCGCCGGTTGGGCGCGGTTTGAAGGCGTTCTCCATTACGATCTCGGAGATCGGTTCACTTAAAAATCTCCTGCCGCCTGCAACCTCATGCACGGCATGTACCAACTCATCGCTGACAGAGGACTTAAGCACATAACCGTTCACTCCGCTTTGCAGTGCCTGATAGACCAAGCCTTCATCCGCATACATGGAGAGCAGAAGGATATTGGTTTTGCTTTTTCTGCTTCTTAATTGTTCTGCCGCTTGAATACCGTTCAAGCGCGGCATCATAATATCCATGACCAGCACATCGGGTTTGAGCGCTTCGGTCATTTCAAGAGCTTCCTGTCCATTCGAGGCTTCGCCCAGGATGGTCATATCGCCAACTTTTTCCAACAAAGCACGGATGCCCGCCCGCACCATGAGATGGTCTTCTGCGATCAATATTCGGATCATGCTTCCTCCCTCGTGTGAGTGGTCGTTCCAGCTTTGAGCGGCAAGGACGCCTCCAAAATGGTGCCCCCATTCTTGCCAGAACGGATGACAAGCTCGCCTCCCACCAACGAGGCACGTTCTTTCATGCCAACGATGCCTATGCCGCTGCTGACGTTGTGCCCGCCAGCCAGACCGATGCCATTATCCTGAACCGTCAGGCGGATCTGATCGTTGTCGACCCCGAGTTCCACCCAGATGCGGCTGGCATGGGCGTGTTTGGCGATGTTCGTCAACGCCTCTTGCAAGACCCGATACAGGATGATGCCGTAAACATCCGGCAGGTCGTTCAGGGTTTCATCGATCTCAATATCGATCGGGATGTGACTGTTACTCGAAAATTTGGCACAATGGGTTCGAAGCGCCTGTGTAACCCCAAGCGCGCTTAACAGAGGCGGACGCAGATCGTGAGCAAGTCTCCTTACTTTTACAGTGACTTCATACATTTGGTTATGGATCGCTTCCAAACGCCCAAATAAGGCTTCAGGCGGAATGGTGAGATCGGATTGCAGGTCGCGAATGTCCATTAGCTGGGCGGTCAAGAGTTGACCGAGTTCATCGTGCAATTCACGCGAGATGCGCATGCGTTCATCTTCAAGCCCGGTGACCATGCGCTGCGCCATATCGCGCAGGTTTTCGCGTTGTTCGAGCAGGGTGCGATAACGGTTGAGACGGGTGATGGTGCGCACACGAGCACGCAGTTCCTGGCGGTCGAAAGGTTTGGAGAGGAAATCGTCGGCGCCGGACTGAATGCCTTCGATGCGGGAGGAGGAATCATCAAGAGCCGTGAGCAGGATGATGGGCACTTCCACAAGCCCGGGCGTGGAACGGAGGCGGCGGCAGACTTCGAAGCCATCCATGCCGGGCATCATCACATCGAGCAGGATCAAGTCTGGGTGCAGGGCATCCGCCTTTTCGAGAGCTTGCCTGCCGTCTTCTGCCATGTGCAGGCTGTACCCATCTCCGACTAGTACCGATTCGAGGGTTTCACGGCTGGCGACATTATCATCTACGATCAAGATCGTGCTTTTCATTTGCTTCCTCCACTGCGTGCTGCCAAATGGTGTTCGATGGTATCAAGAAGTTCCTTCAGTTTAACCGGTTTGCTGAGGTAATCGTTCATGCCTGCGGCAATACAGCGTTCACGGTCGCCTGCCATGGCAAGAGCTGTAAGCGCAATGATGGGTATATCTGCCAGGTCTGGCTTGTTGCGAAGGCGGCGGGTGGTCTCGAAGCCATCGAGTTCGGGCATCATCACATCCATCAAAATGAGGTCGGGGCGGGTCTCTGCGCTGCGAGCAATGCCTTCGTACCCATCGTGGGCGATGATCACCTGATAGCCATGCTGTATCAGATAATCACTGATGAGCATGGTAACCGCCTCAGTATCATCCACGATCAGAATGGTGGAGGTCTCATCTTTAGGGCGGATGGATGATGAATCCTTTGTAATTAATGGATGTTCCTGGCGTACCAGTTTGCCGGTTCCTCCCGCTGTGAGCCAAGGCAGGGAGATGGTAAAACGGCTGCCTTTGCCGGGCTCACTTTCAACAGATACGCTGCCACCATGCAGGCGAGCCATCTGGCTGACGAGTACCAGCCCCAACCCGGTGCCCTGATTGCCGCGTGCAAGCCCGGCATCCAATTGCACGAAGGGTTGGAAGAGCAAACGAAGGTCTTGCTGGCTGATGCCAATGCCTGTATCCCATACTGTGAAGTATAGGATGCCGGCAGCCTCATCACCGTGGACCTCAAGCCCGATGCTGCCATCTTTGGGGGTGAACTTAACCGCGTTGCTCAAGAGGTTGACAAGCATTTGCTTGAGGCGGCGTTCATCGACCCATGCCAGTTTGATGCTGGTATCGATCTTCAAATCGGTGGCAACCCCTTTTTTATGAGCCAATTCGCGTACCATGCGCAAACTGGCATGAGAAACAGAAACGATATCCGATTTATTGATCTCAAGATCGATACGCCCGGCATTGATCTTGGCAAGGTCGAGGATGTCGTTGATCAACTCGAGCAAGTGTTGTGCGCTTTCTGAAACGGTTTGGAGGTACTTTAGTTGTTTTTCGTTCAACGGACCGGATACCTGTTCGAGCAGGCTTTCGGTAATACCCAGAACGGCATTGAGCGGCGTACGCAGTTCGTGACTCATATTGGCGAGGAATTCATCTTTGAGCCGCAAGGCGCGTTCCATTTCATTGTTCGCGAGGCGCAGGGTTTCTTCAGCACGCTTGCTGGTTGTAATATCATGTATGGAAGCAAGATAATGCGGTTCTCCGTGCAGGTTGAGGGTAAAGATTCGTGCACTGATATCACGCACCTCGCCGCTGGTATGTTCCATTTTGAATTCAAGCACAGCGATCTTTCCATCCTGTTCAAGAGCATCCTGTGCGGATACCGACAATGCCTCGATCAGTTGACGCGGTAATATGCCGAGATCTGTGAGCAAATGCCCAATAAATTGATCGCCCTGCCTGCCTGTAATAGTTTCAAAGGCATGGTTGATGCGTACCACCCTGCCAAGCTGATCGAAGAGCACCACGGCATCTGGCGAATCTTCAAATAGGAGGCGATTCTGCTCCTCGCTCTCGCGCAGGGCATTCTCAGCATGTTTGCGGGCGGAGATATCGCGTACGACGCTTTGGATGAATTTTGGTTCACCTGACTCATCGCGGATCAATGACAGGTTAACTTCTGTGTTGACCAGAGAGCCGTCTTTTCGCATAAAGTGCCGCTCATACACCGGCAACCGTTCTCCTGCCAATAAACGTGTCAGAAGACTATCGGCATCATCTTGTTCGGAGTGTGCAATAAATTCATCAGACCTACGCCCAACGAGTTTATCTGCCGTAAAACCAACCAGGTCAAAACAACGCGGGTTGGCACGCAAGATGACACCATCAGGAGAAAGCATAAAAATGGCATCATTTGCGCTTTGGAACAAAGCACGATAGACCTCCTCTCTTTCGCGCAGGGCAAGTTCGGCTTGTTTACGCTCCGTAATATCGAAGACGGTGGAGCGGCTTACTAACAATTCGCCCGCTTCATTTTTTGCAGCAGTGGCATTGATCAGCGCGGGGAAAGAAGTGCCATCCTTGCGCAGCAGGTCGAGCTCCAGATTGTTTATCCACCCCCGCTGTTTGAATATCGGGAAGAATTCAAAGAACACATGAACAGTTTCAGGAGTGATGAAGTCTGTGAAGGCGCGTCCGATCATCTCTTCACGGGTGTATCCCAACCAGTTTAGTTCTGTCTGGTTTATATTCACTAACCGTCCCTCAGCATTCAGAGAGTGGTACCCGGTGGGGGCATTTTCATATAGGTCCCGCACTTCAGCGGTACGTTGTTGAACACGCTGTTCGAGTTCGGAGAACAACTTCGCATTGGAAAGCGCAGCAGAAACGTGGAAGGCAAGCGCCTCTACAAACTGCAGGTGGTTGGGTGTATGAGCATGCAAACGGGAACTGAGAACCTGCAACGCGCCTGCCACAACGCCATTGACCTTGAGCGGAACGATGATCGCGGAACGTGTACGTTCTTCATTATCTGGTATTAATTCGACGATCTCTGCCTTTTCGTTGAAATGGACCTTGGTTGCTGCTGTATTTACTGCCTTATCGTAATCAGGTAAGAGCAGAGATTGTCCGCTGCGAATGGCGAGGCTTTGTGTCCCCTGCCCGGGCGGTTCAAGTGGGATGCGTGGAAAGCCGGAAATATCCTGCGACCCTTCCACAGAGTGCAGGTATTCACAGGTGATCAACTCGGTCTGCGGATCAAAAGAAGACATCACCAGAAAATCGCATGGCATGGCAGCAGAAATGTATTGGTAAACCAGCGGGTAGATGCGCTCTGGGTCAAGCGTTTCACTTAAGGCACGCCCGGCTTCAAGCAGGTTAGAGAGGTCTTCGGTACGTTTGCGCAGGTCATGCTCTATGGATTGGCGTATGAGAGCGGCTTGCAGCATTTGAGCCAATGTTTGGAGGATCTGATATTCCTCATTTAGGAACGGACCTTCATCCGCTTCGGGGCGTTCTTCGAGATAGGCAACTTCGATCGAACCTTCACGTTGGTTGGGCAGGCTAAAGGTCACCTTTTGCATCCAGGAGGTTTCAGTAAAACCTGCTGAGCGATATTCCTGTTCGCCTAATCGAATCCGCGCGACCGTGATCTCCTGGTACCGCCAGGCAGAGGGCAAATTATCTACCAGGGTTTGCATGGTCTCTGCCTCAGAGAAATCTGAGGTTTGGAACAGGTGTGCAGATTGATGCAAGACAGTCATCTCTTTGACGCGCTCGCCAAGATCATGGATCAATTTCAGGCGATCTTCTTCCACGCGCTTGCGTTCTGCCAGTTCCTTTTGAGCCGCTTCATACAGGCGCGCATTTTCGATCACGATCGCCATCTGATCGACCAGTGTCCTCAGAACTTGTATATCTTCATCGGTGAACGCATCGGTCTCTGGACTTTGCACATCCAATACGCCCACCACCTCATCACCGATCTTGATCGGCAGACTCAGCTCAGACTGGGTGGGAATAATGGTGGGAAGATACAGAGGGTCATCGTACACCCGGTTGGCAAGCTTCATCTCCCCGCTCAACGCCACAGAACCGACAACCCCTTCTCCCAATGGGATGCTGTGACCCTGCGGGAAGAGCCTGGCATACTCCCCGGCTTTCGAGACCATCAGCAACTGGTTTGAGTTTTTATCAAGAGTGAAAAGCCCAATATGGTGATACCCAAATGCCTCCTGCACGATACGCGGAAAGATATCCATAACAGCCTGGAAATTTAGGAAGCTTGTGATCTGCCTGCCCACATCGTTGATCAATGCTAGGTGCGAAGCGCGTTTTTTCAGGTCAAGCTCGGCTTGTTTTTGTTCGGTGATGTCGGTATGCGTGCCGATCATGCGGGTTGGTTTTCCGTCGGCGTCATATTCCACGATCCTGCCGAGTGAAAGGATCCACTTCCACTTGCCGTCTCGGGTGCGCTGCCGGAACTCCACTTGATATTCAGGGATCAACCCATGAATATATTCATCGAAGACTTTCGTTGTGGTTTTAACATCATCCGGATGTGTGCGCTCGATCCAGGCTTGGTTGGTCTCGGCAAACGTTTCAGGGTCATAGCCGAGCATTTCGGCATATTCGCGGTTGACAATGGCTTCTCCAGTTCGCAGGTCCAGGTCGTAAAGACCTTGTTTCCCGGCACTGATCGAAAGGCGTAATCGCGTTTCACTTTCACGCAGGGCGGTTTCTGTCTGTTTGCGTTCGGTTATATCGGTGACAATGCCTGTTGTTCGAATGAGAGCGCCGCTTTTCTCATCGAAAATGGGAAAGGACCGATCATGGACCCAACGAATGGAGCCGTTCGGCTGGACCACGCGGTATTCCATTTCGCTTTCTTCGCCATTTGCCTGTTGTTGCAGCGCCTCGAAGACAACATTTCGGTCTTCAGGAACGATCGACTCAAGATAACTGTCGTTATTCCCGTACAATTCCTGCACCGGGCGGCCCCAGATCAATTCATAAGCTGGGCTGACATAGATCAGATTTTGTCTCACATTGTCGAACATCCAGAACATTTCCGGGATGGTCTCTGCGATCTGTTGGAAGCGTTTTTCAGATTCGCTGATGCGCATTGCCGCTTCCACTTGTTCTGTAATGTCGCTGGCACTGCCCACCACGCGGATCACCCTGCCTTCACTGTTAAAAACAGGGGTGCCTTTATCACGGATCCAACGGATGCTCTCATCGGGTCTGCGAATGCGATATTGCACATCAGTCTTGAATCCGCTGCTTTCGAGTTCGCGTTTGTGGATGAGAATGGGTTGGTCTTCCGGCAGGACCACATCAAGATACCCATTGGGCAGGTGTGCCACGTCCTCTTTGCTGCGTCCCATGATCGTTGTAAATGCCGGGCTGATATACAGGTTAGTAAATGTTTGAGGTTCCGATATCCAAAAAATATCCGAGACATGTTCCGCCAGTTCGGTAAAACGTTCATTGATGCGAATGAGTTCCTGTTCAATAACCTTGCGATAGGTGATGTCACGCACCACCGCCCACATACCCGACGGACGCCCAGCCTCATCCCAGGTCATTTGCGCGCGGACTTCGACCGGGAATATGACCCCGTCTTTGTTGCGATATTCTTTTTCGTACACATCAGAATATCCGCGGGTGAGTACCTGGGTTTTAATGATCTCATCTTCAAAGGTATGCCATTTTTCAGGGGTGACATCCATGAAGGTCATCTTCCTCAATTCGGCATCTGAATAGCCCAGCATATTGCGATAGGCATCGTTATATTCAAGGATAACGCCATCAAAGGTTACGCCCACGAAACAATCTCTAAGATTTTCATAAAGGGAGCGATATTTCAATTCGCTATGACGCAGTGAATCTTCCACCAATTTGCGTTCGGTGATATCCATAGCATTGAGAAGAAGGGTGTCGGCTGTGCCATCACTGTTCTTCAGCGGGCTCAGGGTGACATGAAACCACATCCTGCGTTCTTTTATGATGACTTCCAACTCATTCGTATCCGTGGATTGCTGATCGATCACCCGTCGCATAACAGCAAGATAGCCATCGGCAATTTTCTCCGGAAAAAGATCGTGGATGGTCTTTCCAACGAGCTGTGGTTCCTCCCAAACATGAAGACTGACCGGGTTGACGTACAAGATCCGCCCATCCCGATCCAATACGGCAATGGCGCTATCCGATGTTTCAGCAAGTTTGCGATAATTTGCCTCACTGGCTTGCAGCGCCATCTCAGATCGTTTGCGCTCGGTGATGTCGTAATTGATGCCCACCATGCGCAGGGGAGCGCCATTTTCGTCACGAAAAATATCCCCATTTGCTTTGATCCAGTGGATGGAACCATCCGGCCACACCACACGGAACTCAGTATCATATATTTGCTCACCGCGCAAAGCCTGCGCAGAAATTCGATCACTGGCTTCACGATCTTCAGGATGGATGCCATTCAACCATGCTTCGTATGCGCCACCGAATTCCTCTGGTTTAAGCCCATACAGGGCATACATCTGGTCATCCCAAACCAGTTGGTTCTTCTGAATGTTCCAATCCCAGATACCGATATGTGCTGAAGATGCAGCAAGGTTGAGCCGTTCAATAAGTTGAGCGTGTTCGCTCTCCATCTGCTTACTTTCGGTAATATCACGAAAGTTGATGACGAGCGCTTCCACACTGGGGAGTGCCAACAAATTGCTGAATGTGCTTTCGATCCAGCGCCAATTCCCATCTTTGTGCAAAAAGCGATATTGGATCGTCGGGGTTCGTTCCGGGTGTTCAAGCAGGTCAGAGAGCACCCCAACCACCATGGGCAGATCATCGGGATGTGTAAGTGTATCCGGGCTTAATTCAAGGTCAACGTTTAAGTCGTACCCAAATATCCTTGCAGCAGACGGGCTGGCATACTTGAACTTAAAGTCCGTGCCGATCAGCACAATACCATCTGGCGCGTTTTCGATCAAAGCGCGGTACCGTCTTTCAGCAAAGTGAAGTTCATCCTCCGCTCGTTTACGGTCAGTGAGATCTTGCGTGACCCCGAGCGCAGAAATCGGGGTACCGTTCTGATCAAAGGTGATCTTCTCTACCTGAACCGAAAGCCGCTCCAATTCTGCTATACGTTGGTGAGCAGCATTCAATTCTTCTACTAATTCAGCTTTGGTCTTTTTGGTATTCATAGGCATCCCGTAGATCGCTAAAACGGATCAAAATACATTTTCACATAATGTCCAATTGTGGGAAATGGGGGGATTCCCTACCTCGCGAGTATATGGATTTTCCCAAAATAAAAAGGGATTTCACTACTTCTGGCATGGATACAAATCTCCAGCAAGATACAGGATAGCACGACTGAGCACATCTACCTGTGAATGAAATAATGCCATCCACAAGAGATGATGGCATGAATTTTCTAGTAAAGATCCTTTTCCCGATCATAGCGAGTGCAATAATTATTCTTTCACAGGCACTTTCCTCACTGCAGGATATTTTCACTTTACCTACACCCATACCTGCCACTGAGACAGAAGGTACCTTTACCGATCTTCCCGCCGCTGTTGAAACGCTTCAAACCCCGCCGACAGTTGCCACAACTGCCCCAGCCTTTGAATCCTCTGAATCCACTACCGTCCAGTTCGAAGAACCCGCCATCATCCACCCCTTCGCCAACCCTGCCGGATGCGCCATTTCCAACCCGAACCTGACCCCAGAACAAATGCTCGCCAACGTGCAGAACGCCATCGGCTCTGAATACAATCTCGCCGAACGCCGCCAAACCTACATATGGAACGGTGAACAAGGCAGCATGATCAACGTCACCACCGACCCGTTCGTCTACGAATTCACCTTCAACGAATTCCAACATCCGCTCACCTACCGCGGCGACAAAGTTGCCACGATCTTTCTGACCCAGGGTTTCGCCGTCTGGTTCCGCGAATACAGCGACAACTTCCGTCTGCTGGCAATCCCCATGACAAACGGTGTAACAGAGTCTATTTGGGCATCCTACGTCACCACCTACTGGCAAAAAGACGGCATCCCCAACGATGAAAAAATTTACCCCGTCATGAAAAAACTACCTTGTCACTGGGTCATTGATGCGGGCTATGTCACCGATGAAACCCTCTCGACCATGTTCAACCTTGACTGGCACATCCCCGATTACCTCTCCGCCGGACGCCAATATCTGGCTGGCACTTGCAAAGACGCTTACAAAGTCTCCAACGAAAAGATCGGCTACTGGGACGCCACCTCCATGTGCGGACCGCTTGCCTGGACGATCATGCGCGATGTAAATGCCTTCCCCTACCGCATGGGCAGTTGGTCACAAAACGCTGGCGCTTTCACCCGCGTCAACCCGCGCTGGAGTGGTCAGCCTTGGGGCAGCTTCGACCCGGAAACATTCACCTTATTTAGCACCCAGGAACACATAGCAGGCTACGATTTTGCAGCCAACGGAGATTTATACACTGGCGATATCGTCTACACCTTCGCCACTTTATACGTCACACCGGGATATTTCGATCACATCTTCGTAGTTGCTGGCATCGATGAGAATAACACCCGCGTGACAGTCTCCAACATGGTGCGCAATTCACCGTATGCAGATTGTTCCATCGAAGAAGTAAAACTCTACACCCCCGGTGATCGCGAAACCGGCGCACTGAACTACGAATGGAATGGCAACGGCTTCGGCAAGACCGGCACCACAGGCTTCGATGTCTTCCGCTGGAATTGGATCACCTATCACAAGAACGGTCAGTCCATGCAATACACCGTCCGCTGGGGCGAGACGATTGAAACCATCGCCTTCGACTGGAAAGTTTCCCCCGAAAGTATTCTCGAAGCCAATCAGTTCAACAGCGATGTTCAATTGACCCCAGGTCAGATCATCACATTGCCTACACCTCTCGACAGCACGTACTAGATCAAGACTTATCTTCAAATCAAAGCAAACAAAAGAGAAGTGCTCCCATACGAGGGAGCACTTCTCTTTTGTTCGGGCGTCGCCCATAAGCGCGATAAAGATTTAAGCTGTTGGCGTCTTTTTCTCGATGGAAAAGATCAGCAATACAGCCGAGACCAATGCAGCGGTGACATTCCAATGCACATAGCGGAAGTCACAGGAGATGGCAACGAAGAGATTCGCCAGCGCATACATGGATGCGCCCGCGCTTATCACCAACGCCGCAACAGCTAGTGGCGTTTTGGCAAAACCGAATTTAAACACCACGATCAGAGAGGCTATGAACAAGGTCAGGCAAAACAGCACATAGGGCCAGTTCCAGTAGACCGGGCTTTCACGTAGTGGCTCTATCCAGAGAAATAAACTATTTGTAACTGGGTTCTCTGAGAAATAATTTCCCTCTGACTGATAAAACCCCTTCGGCTTGTAGACGGTCTCTTCATAATAATACGGTCCGCACGCTTTGTAGACGGTGATGCCCATGGTAGCAGCAAACACCTTCCAACGATGTTCCAGATAGGCGCGCGGATGTTCAGTAACGGTTTGCACCCAAATGTTGGTCAGGTCTTCCACTTGGGCGGGATCGGTGAGAAGTTTGAAATGGATGGGAGTGAAATCAGCCCAGAATAAATTCTTTAATGAGCGAATGTTATAGATGCGCCGCAAGTCTCCCATGGATGGTTGTTCAGAGGCGGCGAGATAATCTGGGATGAAGTCGGTTTTGAGGCGCAGGGTGATGGCGGTCAGGTCGTGGACCATGATCTGCTGGATGGGATAAGATTCGATCTTGGTGATGGAGCCGCTCCATGCACGCCCGAGGAGAAAGGCAGTAGCGAAGAAGAAAGCTCCGGTCGTGAGACCAAGCCAGAGCGGGGTGAGACGCGCGATTTTTATCGGTTTCAAATCCATAAAAATAAATCCGGCATAGAGAAACAAGGGTGCCGCGATCAGGATGGCGTTGTGGCGAGTGAGCATGCCGAACATGATGAGGAACAAACTGAGGAAGAAGAGGGGCAATGAGCGCAGCCTGCCAGACCAAAGCAAGATGGCAAAGCCGATAAGAAATGAGGCTGCCATGAGGATGTCTTTGATGACGGCGCTGAGCAGCATAAAAAGCGGCGGATAAAAACCTAGCAGTACGATCAGTATTTGGTTCAGCGGTTTCGGTGTGACGAAGGCGGCGAGCAAGCCCAGCCCACTCCAAAACAAAATGACTTGTAAGATGAACATGCCAAGTGCGCCCGGCGCGATCTTATCCAGCAGGCTCCAGACCCACGACATGACAGGCGGATGCCAGTCGCTGTATTGTCCACTGCGGGCTTGCCCGAGTTGATCGACGGCATCGGCGTTGAGATAGCCCGGTTGGAAGATAAAAATGGTCAGAGCGATGCAGGCGATCACGACAAGAATGAGGGGCAGGTTTTTTGAGGTCATTGCGGGCGATTATACATCGTCACAAAATAAAACTGCCTCTTTGAAAGAGACAGTCTTTTGAGTTACATATCGATGACGGCGGCTTCGACCGACTGAATGGGCGGAAGGAAGTCAGCCAGCAAACCCCAACTATCACCAGAGTCGCGTGAGTAGAACAACTGCCCGGTGTTCGAGCCTAGATAGATGCCGGCGTCTTCAAAGGTATCGGTCGCCATGGCTTCGCGCAGGACGTCCAAATGCGCGCGCTCGGGCAAGCCTTCTGACATTCTCTGCCAATTCTCGCCAGCGTCGCGGCTGCGCCAGACGGAGAATTTGCCATCCACGCTCATGCGGAATTCGTCACTCTCTTCGAGAACGATGTAGATCGTCTTTGGGTCAGTGGGATGAACCGCAATGGGAAAGCCAAAACGAGAAGGCAGTTTTCCTTCGCCAATGTCGATCCAATCCTCTCCGGCGTTGTCGCTGCGATACACGCCGCAGTGATTTTGCTGATACAACACATTCGGCATAGAGGGGTGCATCGCCATCTTATGTACGCATTGACCGTATTCTGGGAATTTATCGGGGTGGAAATCGGCGCGCACATTTTTATTCTGCGGGCTCCAGGTCTGCCCGCCGTCGTCGGTGCGGTAACAGCCGCCGGTTGAAATGGCAACATACATGCGATTCAAATTCGATGGGTCAAGCATAATGGTATGCAGACAAAACCCGCCATTGCCGGGGAAAAAATTTCCGCGATGCGGATGGTCAAAGAAACCGTCGTTGATCTGCCAAGTCTCACCGCGATCTTTTGAGACGAACAGGGATGCAGGTTGAGCGCCCGCATAAAGGACATTCGGCTCTTCACTACGCCCGGGCGTGATATTCCAAACCTTGATCATTTTCTCAGGGGTGACGACGCTCTCTCCACCTTCGGAACGGAAGGCTTCTTCCACGGTGCTGGGAGGGCGACCCGAAGCCGACGGGCGCGCAATGACAGGAACTTGTTTCGCCTGAGTCCATGTTGCGCCGAAGTCATCTGAGTATTGTGTGACCGGTCCATAAACGTTATGGCTGACGGCGGCATGCAGACGGTTATCGCGTTTGTCCAATTGCATATGCATGACATTCCAGCTTTTGAACAGAATGTCGCTCATCTGCCATTTTTTTCGTTTGGGGTCACTCGTGAAAACAAATCCGCCCTTGGTAGTACCGACAAAGACCATTACTTTCTTAGCCATCACATTCTCCTTTCCAGAGACCGATAAATAGAAAATATGTTCTTTTTATTATACACCTGTTTTCTTTAACGCAGCCAGTTCTTTTTCATAATCTTTTCTTGCACGTATCGCAACCGGAGCATCGAGCAGCTTTTGAATGGTCTCTTTAGTCTTATTACTCTCGTAATAATCGCGGTACATTTCAATAAGAGAGATCGTTTTGCCTGAATACTTCTCAACCCGAACCTCTTCCCCGGTAGATACACTCCCTTCACGTATTACACGGACGTATACACCCGGGCGTTCAGCCGCCCGAAACTTCTTCACCCATTGCGGGTCACCCATGCGTGTGGCAAAGGTCGAGCAAGGGATGCGCGGCGAGGTCACTTGCAGGGTCACTTCACCGATGTAAAGGAAATCACCAATGTTGAAACTCGCGCTTTCCAATTCACTGATCGTCAGATTCTCACCGAACAAACCGGGGTGCATCTCTTTGCCTGTCTCATTCGCCCACCACTGATAGTCTGCTTCGCCATAGATGTAAAGCGCCTGATCGGGTCCGCCGTGATGTTTGGGGCTGCCGATGAAATCGTCGGCAATGCCAAGTTTGGTAACCTGCACAGGTCCCTGCAATGCGGTCTTGTAGATGCCGGTAATTTCAGTTCTGCCCTTATTGATCTGGGTCTGTTGTTTGCCTGCATTGATACTGATTAGTTTCATGGTTGTTCCTCTTAAATAAATGTCGCGCTGAATAGGTGGATTTTATCTCACCTTCTCAGCGCGACAAGTTCCTACATACCACCTGCTAGTAATTCGTCGTTCTATCGATCAAACCGCGCTCGCGAGCAATGCCATCGCACCAGCGGAAGACATAGATACTAATCGTTCCGAATAACAGGCTTAAACCTACCAACACGCCCAAAATTTGCAGGTCACTGAAATTTGCCAGGGTTGGGAAGGCAGCCGCCACATTGCCAACCAGTGAGCGGCGCAACAGTTCGAGCCAATAGGTTGTCGGCATAAAATACCCGATCGGTTGCAGCCATTCTGGCAGGACATTTAACGGGAAGATCGCGCCGCTGAAGATATACAACGCGCCCGCCGTCGCCTCACCAATGAAGCCCTCGTGGCGGACAGTCATCAGCGTCAGCCCGGCAAGAAGCAAGCCCAGCATGGCTAACATCACCACACCGATGATGAGCGTGGCAAAGAATAGCAGCCAGTTCACTTCGGCAAAGTTGATGCGGACATTCAAGAACAAAACTCCTGCCAGCAAGGTGATGAATACAGCAATGGAACCAGTGACGAATCTTGCCACTCCGCGTCCCAGCAAATACAGGGGAATATAGATCGGAGCAATGTACATATATTTGAGCGTCTTGTAATGCTCACGGTCATCCACCACCGCCCAAGAGACACCCGTCATCACCGCGCCGACATAGATATAAAAGGCATTGCCAAGGTAAATATATGGAAACATCACACTGTCGAAATTACCCTGTGAAATAATGCCATACATAATCACCAAAATCGCCGCACCCGAAACCGGCTTGACGATGGAATACACCGCGAACAGGAAGGGATCTGTCCAGTTAGACTCGATCACCCATCCCAGCCACGCTGCC
>JAFLCF010000003.1 GCA_017303735.1 Anaerolineae bacterium | reverse complement strand
CAAGGGGCGCGTGACATCGTCGCCCAAACTATCAGCGACAATGCCAACGTTCGCTCGACTTTGCGCGAAAAGGCGCTTAAGTTCTCCACTGTCTATTCTAAAAAAGTGGAAGACGCCGCTGATGAAAAACGCGTGTACGAAAGCTATTACGATTTCACCAGCCGTGTAGACCGTTTGCTCCCGCATCAAATTCTTGCCATCACCCGCGGAGAAAAAGAAGGCGTGCTGAAAGTCCGCGTGGATATTCCCGAACGTGATTGGCTCGACGCCATTCAATCCGAATACGAACAAGATATTATCAGTCCCTTTGCCGATCAACTTGAACTCGCGATTCAAGATTGTGCCGAACGTTTGCTCCTGCCCGCCATTGAGCGTGATGTGCGCCGCGAAAAAGGTGAAGGCGCCGATAATCACGCTATTCAAGTCTTCGCTTCCAATTTGCGCGCTTTGCTCAGTCAAGCGCCGCTCGCAAATCACACTGTTCTCGGCATCGACCCTGGCTTCCGCACTGGCTGTAAAGTTGCCGTGGTTGATTCCACTGGCAAGCTGCTCGATACCGGCACGATTTATCCGCACGAGCCGAAGAACGATTGGCAGGGCGCGATCAACACCTTGCAAGACATGATCAATCGCCACCACGTCACGCTCATCACCATTGGCAACGGCACCGCCTCACGCGAAACCGAGAAACTGGTTTCAGAGTTGACTCGCTCAAAGTCGCAGACCAAGTATCTGATTGTGAATGAAGCGGGCGCGTCTGTTTATTCCGCTTCAGCCCTCGCGCGCGCCGAGTTTCCCAATCTCGATGTCTCCATTCGCGGCGCGGTTTCCATCGCGCGCCGTGCGCAAGACCCGCTGGCTGAGTTGGTCAAGATTGATCCCAAATCCATTGGCGTGGGCATGTATCAGCACGATGTCGATCAATCCGCGTTGAACCATGCGCTTAATGGTGTGGTCGAAAGTGTGGTCAATCATGTCGGTGTGGATGTGAACACCGCCAGCCCTGCGTTGCTCACGCATGTGGTGGGCATCGGTCCGAAACTCGCTGAGAACATCGTCACGCATCGCGACAGCAACGGTCCCTTCAAATCGCGCGCGGCGTTGAAAAAAGTTTCCGGCTTGGGACCCAAAGCCTTCGAGCAGGCAGCAGGCTTTCTGAGAATTCGAGCCGGATCAAACCCGTTGGATGAAACTGCCATCCATCCCGAATCCTATACTTTGGCAGAATCCATCCTCGCTCGCGCCGGACTGAAAGTGGATTCGCCCCTCGAGAAAAGAATCCACGCTGTAGAGTCTCTCACCTCTAAAACCACGGTCGAAGCACTTGCGGCAGAATTGGGTTGCGGTGTGCCCACTCTGAAAGATGTGCTCGAGCAGTTGGTGCGCCCCGGCAGAGACCCGCGCTCCGACACGCCCGCACCGATCTTACGTTCTGATGTGCTCAAAGCCGAAGACCTTGTCACCGGCATGCAACTCAAAGGCACCGTCCGCAACGTGGTGGACTTTGGCGCCTTTGTAGACATTGGCGTGAAGCAAGATGGTCTGCTACATCGCACACAAATCCCCAACGGTACCGTGCTAAAAGTTGGCGATATTATCGATGTAGAAATTCAAAAGATCGATATGGAACGCGGAAGAATTAGCCTCGGTTGGGGTTCGTAAACTTGTAATTCACGCTTCGATACGCCTTGTTTTGCTAACAAGGCGTATTTTTTAATTCAGCATATCCCATGCTAGAATCTTTAATGAATATGCAAACCGAACCTGCCCCCAAAATTGTTCCGCCTCATAGTATCTCTGTCCGCAACCTGGTGGAGTTTGTGATGCAATCGGGAGACATTACCCCAGGCGGGTTTCAACGACGTGATCGCGCTCAACTCGGAACACAGGGACATAAACGTGTGCAGCGCTCCCGCCCCGAGGGGTATGAGACCGAGGTGGAGGTAATCTGTGAGGTCGAAGGCACCGAGCCGCCTTTGGTAGTGCGAGGACGAATTGATGGCTTGTATACCAATCAAGAACCAGTCATCCTCGAAGAGATCAAAACAACCACGCTAAGCCTGGAGCTTGTAACTGAAAATCACAACCCACTGCATTGGGGGCAGGCGCAATGCTATGCTTATATGTATGCCCGGCAACAGAACTTAAGCGAGATCAATATTCATCTGACCTATTATCAATTGGACAGCCACGAAGAAAAAACATTTGAGCGTCGTTTTATGTGGGCAGAATTGGAAATTTTTTTCTACAACTTAATTACCCCATATCTGGAATGGTTTAGGAAAGTCCAAACATGGCAAACCCTGCGTGACCATTCCATTGACGAACTCGATTTTCCCTATGATGGATACCGCCCGGGTCAACGGGATATGGCAGTCACAGTGTATAAAACCATTCGAGCAAATGACCGTGCTTATATTCAAGCGCCGACCGGGGTGGGCAAGACCATTGCAACTCTCTTTCCATCGGTCAAAGCGTTGGGGCAGGGATTGGCAACCAAGATCTTTTATCTAACCGCCAAGACATCAGGGCGTTTGGTGGCTGAAAAAGCTCTTGAGGATATGCGCCAGTCGAATCTGTATCTGCGAAGCGTAACGCTTACCGCCAAGGAGAAGATCTGTTTTTGTCCGCCAGTCAATTGTGACCCGGAAGTGTGCATCTTTGCCCGTGGGTATTTTGATAAAGTGAAACTGGCGCTGGAAGAACTCGACCAGCATCAAAACTTTACTCGCCCGGTGATCGAAGAACTTGCCCGTAAGTATGAGATCTGTCCCTTTGAGTTCTCACTGGACCTGGCTTTGTGGGTGGATTGCATCATCTGTGATTACAACTATGTTTTTGACCCGCGTGTGTATCTCCACCGTTTTTTTGACTTCAGCATCGAACCCTATATCTTTCTGGTCGACGAAGCGCACAATCTTCCAGATCGTGCCAGAGCCATGTATTCAGCTGAGTTGGATAAAGACACCGTACTGCAGCTTCAACGCACACTGAAAACTCATGTGCCAGCCCTGGCAAAAAAGCTAAGTGAGATCAATAAGATTCTGCTGGAAAAACGCAAAGCCTGCCAGGCAGAAGATAAGGATGCAATCATCGAGCATGAACTCCCTGAAGCCTTGATCAAGGCGCTCCGCGAGTTCTGCAACAAGGCAGAAGACTGGCTAGTCTTAAATCAGAATGCCGAGTTCCGGCAGGAGTTGTTGGAGTTCTATTTTTTGTGCAATAGTTACCTCCGTACTGCCGAATATTTTGATACCTTCTATGCCTCTTACTTTGAGCGGCGCGGACAGTCTGATCTGCGAGCAAAATTATTCTGCCTCGACCCTGCTCCCATGCTGGCGTTCCCTTTGGAACGTAGCAAAGCAACCATCTTTTTCTCGGCGACTCTTTTGCCCATGGATTACTTCAAGAAACTGTTGACGGGTGCAGCAGATCATTCCAGCCGTGTTTTTGAGTCACCTTTCCCACAGGAAAATGTCAGTTTGTTGATCCATAACAAAATAGCCACCAAATATGCACAACGGGCTGATTCCTACGATGCCATTGCCGAGACCATTGAAACCGTCCTCAGCTCCCGTTCGGGAAATTATTTGGTCTATTTTCCATCCTATATATATCTAAACGAGGTGATGGAGCGGCTAAAGGGACGGTTGCCGGAAAATCAGCTTCTGGTGCAAGAACGCGGTATGACAGAAGAAGCGCGTGATGCATTTCTGTCTCGCTTCTCATCCAAGAATGAAGAAACACTAGTTGGGTTGGCTGTCATGGGCGGCATCTTTGGTGAAGGCATCGACCTGGTAGGGGAACGGTTGATCGGTGTTGTGGTTGTTGGTGTGGGCATCCCTCAATTGGGCTTGGAAAGAGATTTGATCAAAGAATATTTTGATCGTGATCTGGGCAGTGGCTTTGCATATGCCTACCAATACCCGGGTTTCAATCGGGTATTGCAGGCAACTGGTCGGGTTATTCGCACGGATAGCGATCGAGGCATCATTGTCTTGATCGATGAGCGTTTTTCTCAGGCTTATTACCGCCAGTTATTTCCCTCCCATTGGCGTGGATATCAGGTTGTGAAAGACACTCGCGAAATTAGAAAGAAATTGGAAGACTTTTGGTCGCGAAGTTAAATCGTAGACTAACATGCATATCGCAATCTTTGCCCGCTGAAATCTAAGGAACATCAAGATATACTGCTTATCTATACTGCAATCGAGATAAGTTCGCACTTTTCTTATTAACAGACTTAGCCTGTTAAAAAATAAAAAAGCGGCGGAGAACTCTCCGCCGCTTAGGCTATTTATGCTGTTACTGCAGGTCTAAACTTATACCCGTATACATGATATATACCCCGCCGGACAGATTTTACTTCGATTATGAAGGCAAAGGGACTACAAAGGTGTGCAGGGGTTGAACTATGAAACTGACAGAGCTGCTTTTAACCGAAAGGACAACAATATCAGGATTATGATCCACACTGCCAACCGGAAGATCATGGCGGCAATGCTTTGGATCGCAACCTGGTCACGGAAAGCGATGAGCAGAAGCAGTAATACAAGCGTATGGACGCCGAACGTTGCGATCGAAGCTGCCAGCCTGAGACGATGGTTGATCCATAATAAAACGGCAGGGATCAGCGTGAGAAGTCCCATCACAAAGTTATAGACGGGTAGCCAAGAAAGGATGTTGTATCCTGGGTTCCAGCCTTGCATGGCTTTTCCACCTGCGACGATTGACATTATGCCGACAAGGAATGCAAGTAGCGATGCAATTTGATTTAAGGACACGCTTGTTTTCCTTTTAGTATACGGGTCACGGTTTTCACCGTGACCCACACCATTCGTCTATGCCATCTCGTGTTTATTTAGACCGTCACGCGTGATCTGGAAAAGTTCCTTGACGGGCTGAAGTAATGCCAGCGCATAAAGTACGAAGCCGATGCCATACAACACACCTCGCATCGGGATGAGGAAGATACTCACCCATACGAAGATGCTACCCATGGCGACAGCGGCAATACTCAACCATGAACCGCCGAGTTGGGGATTCGCTTCCTTGAGGAAGTATTTGCGCGCAATGTACGGGACGAGGGCAATGCCAAATTGCAGCACCCAGCCATAAATTAAGGCTTGAGGCGCAGTCGATTCAATGGGTGGCCCTGCGGTGTATCCAAGCAAGATCAATGGCGCGGTCATCACGGGCAGCAAGATCCATGCATAGGAAGCAAGCAGGTGCCAGCCGCCAGCGTGATCCAAATGCCCACTGGCTTTGAGCGCGCGCGCCATCAACACCACCAGCCAAACTGTCGCGGATATGTGCAGGATCAACCCGGCAACAGTGGGGGGCAGACTGCCGCCCAGCCAGGGACCGATCACCAGACCGAGCGCGCCGAGGGTCATGCCCCAGAAGATGAGCGAAACTTCCTTCACGCTGCCAAGCGGACGACCCGTGACCATCGGGATGAAATCCACGAGCAGACCTGCGAAGACGAGCGACATGAAGCCCCACGAGTTGGCGTGGATGTGAACTTCAAGCGGCACTTGTATATAAAGCGCTTCGCTCCAGTTTAGCCATAAGCCTGTGCCGACAATGATGCCGACGAGCAGGTAAAAGATACCTGTGATGTAAAACTTAAGGCTTGCAGGTGCGTCTCCGCCGCGCACATTCCAAAGTTGAAGGAGCAGCAAAGTTGCAGCGACGAAAATCAGTGTGCCGCCCATAAAAATTAACGGATGGTTGACACTGGCGAACCCAGCAATGAGAGCAACAAAACCGCCATTGAGAGTCAGCCAGATTTCCCAGCGCATGGCGGGGCGCGGCTTTTTGGAAAGCGACGCAATCAGCAAAGGCAGCAACCCAAACACAACTTGTGAAACGAACCCCAACGTGATGAAGTGAACGCGTACCCAGCGCAGGGCGGTAAATGCACCGATCAGGTTTAGGCTGACGAACGAGGCGTCCGCTGCCATGAACAGTGCAACGAACGTGAAAAGCAGAGTAGTGATCAAATATGGAATAGGCATTATTTTTCTCCTTTGGTTTCATTTTTCATTTGGACAACTGCCACACCAAGTAGTACTGTGGCGAGGAAGATGGAAAGCCCGCCCACCAGCACAAGGTAATAAGGCAAGCCTAGGTATACTTCACCCAAAATACCAAGCGGCATGAGTAAACCTGCCAGCGCGAGCCACGAAGCCCACCTGGCGAGGTTATCTTTCAGTTGCAGCTTGATCAGCAGAAAGCCGAAGACAATGTTAAGCAGCGAAAACAGATTGCCATGCACATGTGCCAGCCGCGCTTCAAAATGTGCGCCCGTGTTGTACAATTCGATCCAGGCTTCCTTGCCGGGGGCGAAATCCCGCAGGTAGATCAGGATAAAGCCATAGATCATGAAGGACGCCATCACCCACAGTCCCACGCCGATATTCCACTTACCGATTGTTGTTTTCATAGCATTTTCCTTTTTGCGCGCGTTATTTTCCATACCACATGCGCGACAGCAAATTATTCTTGAGCATGAATTGATGATAGAACGCCGCGCCGACATGCAATAGTATGGTCAACACCAATGCGGGGCCAATAAAGCCATGCAGCATCCGCGCTGTGAAATCGAAGAAATCCGCGGGAAGGGTTCCAGATCCTCCAAATACAATTGGGGCAAGTTCAGCCTGAATGGAAAGCGACACACCACTGATCGCCATTAAGAAGACTAGCAGATATAAAGCATAGTGGACCGCCCTGCCAATCCAATCGAAGAAAGGGTTTCCAGCTGTAATATGTTCGGGTTTAGGTAGTCGTTGGCGCATTAAAAACCGATAGACAATGACCAGGAATGTAATGATGCCCACTGCCATGTGCAATGCCAATGGGGTGGTTTTGGCGTCGTCATTGGGTTGTCCGCTCATGGATTTACCAATGACAAAGGCGGCAATAACCAGTAAAACCACAAACCAGTGCAAAGTAACCTGCAATGGGTGGTAACGTTTGTTCAAGGTTTGATTCATGATCTTATTTTTCCCCTTTCGAGCCTAAAAAGACCACACGCGTCTTCGCATTCATGCCGCGTTTTGCGCCGCTCGGCACAATGACGGTCACACCGGGTTTGATGGCGAAGCTTTCATCATTGACGGTCATCAAGCCTTCGCCTTCGAGGAAGTGATACATCGCTGCCTCGCCAGGGTGATATGGAATCTGCCCACCCGCCTCCAACCCAACGACCAGCGCCTTGAACTGCGGCGTATCGAACAGGAATTGCGGCTTGGGACCTTCTGCCGAAAAGACGGCTTTTGATTTTGTGTCTGAAAAATAGATGTCGGGCATATCGTCTCCTTTTTGATATGCCCTGACTTTAATGGACTCCCCCGCTTCACACCCCGACTTTTGTCGGGTTTTTCAACCCAATCTTTTATTTACCCTTACTCATTGTCCGCTCCGCCAAACCCGCACGATCTAAAATATGAATGTGATGCTTATCTATTTCGATCAAGCCTGCCTTCGTCAGTTCACGGATGACGCGGCTTAATACATCTGACACTGTGCCGAGATGTGCCGCCATTTCTGTTTGATTTGTCCACCGGCGACGTTCGATCATATCCCCTTCGGCTTGCTCCAATAAAAGTTTTGCGAAGCGCGCTTCCACTGTTCGTAGAGACAGATCTGCTGTCAACGCCACTAGGCTGATGAAACGATCTGCCATACTTTCCATGATCTGCAATGCCGTGCGCGGATGTGCCAACAAGACATCTTCCAAAGCCTGTCGCGGCAGTAACCAGATTCCTGATTCTTCCAAAGCGATCGCAGTGGCAGGATTTGCCCGCTTCGCAAACACGCCGATCTCATTAAATATTTCACCCGCATCAAGAAAACGCAGAACCTGTTCACGCCCATCAGGTGAAGTCTTCAATACTTTCAAAGAGCCGTATTGTAGATAATATAAATTGGTTTCCGTATCCCCTTCCCAAAATACTATGGCATCAGGCGCAAATATTTTCCATACTGCACTTTTTGCCAATACAACCAACGTCTCATGCTCAAGCCCACGCAGGAACTCGAAGGTTTGTAGTCGCTTAAGAAGGATATCGGTTTGCATATCTCATCCTTTCATGGATAAGTTTTTTCGAATAGATAGAACCGTCATACCGATGAACAGCAAAATTGCAACCTCGTTCAACACTCCGCCCCACATGCGCAGGGTATGCCAGTTGGCATAATCGGCGATCACGCGCAACGTAAGCGAAGCATGTAATAAAAAGAGATGTGCATAAAAGGCGGGGTGAAAATTGATCGGCACGCCGAGGATAGCGGGGAAGATGATGGGCGCATGACCGAAGATCATCGAAATGACAAAACCCACGAAGACGACGTGCAAAACCGCATCATATCTTGGACCTGCGACCTGCGCGCCAAACACGATGCTTAATGCCCCGCCGATGCCAAGCCATAGCAACCCGAATGCGAGGCACCAGGCAATATAGCGGGTGAGCGGAAGTTTGTGCTTAAGATTTCGCCAGGCAATGTCATTACGCAGTGACCAGAGTAGGAGCAGGATTAAGCCAAGTCCGCTTAGGCGCGTGCCGAGTTGCAGGTTGAATAGGGCGGTGGTAATGCCTGTGATGAAAATGGCAATGATTGCCCCAAAGAGCGTTTGCTGCATTTGTGTGGGACGTAGGACGCGGCTGAGTTCGAGTCTTTCACCTGCAATGGTCAGCACGAGGAAAGCCATCCACAAAAAGACAACCTGATAAATTTGCCAGCCGAACATCCATAAGAGATTGCCCGTCAGCCAGGCGAGTGCGCCGAGATACATCGTCACTGTGTGCAAGGCAAATTCGCGGCGGACGATCTCACTTAGAATGGCGACTCCGCCGAGGCTGGCAAGGGTTAGGAGGATCATGCCAACGGGCAGATTCGGCAGAATGGCGGCGACCAACCAACCCAGTCCAGAAAGAAGCGGGGGCAGATACATCCACTTTTGTTTCATGGCGACAGCACGTTCCAAAGTGATAAGTGTCCCTAAAAATCCAGAGATCATGAGCGGACCATGCAGGATAGCGAGGGACGGAGTGAGTGCAGGCAATTGCCAGCCGAGCCGCATCAGCCCTGCCCAAAGTGCGGCGAGTAATGCGAGGATGGCAAGAATTAGAAACGGAAGTGGGGAATGATTGGGAAGTGACTTCATGACTTCCATTCTACCGTGTGTTGCTCATTTATAAAATCATACGTTTGGTGTAATATGTCTTGGAGGTATAATTTTGAATCTGTGCCTGTATAATGGCGCATTGATAAGGTAGTCATGTTAAAGAGTCTTCAAAGCAGATTGAGCGCTTTATTTATTACATTTGTTTTGCTTGTGCTCACTTCGGTTGGTGCAACCTTTTGGGGTGTCAAGACTCAACAGAATGACGCTCTGATCATTAACCTTGCCGGGCGGCAAAGGATGCTGGTTCAACTGATGGTTCGGCTTGCCATTGGGGAGCAGGGCAACGGGGACGATGCTGGGAACATGCTGACCGACGCTGAAAATACTTTTGATCAGACGCTCAGCGCGCTTGAGAATGGCGGAGTTACAATGTATCTGCCTGATAGCTTTGTTACCATCCCTGAGACAAAAAATACTGAAATTGTAGAAGCATTAAGTGAAGTGCGCCAAAGCTGGGGGGAATTTCGCGCATCCATTGATGGTATTCAAGCCATGGCGCAAACCGACAATGGTTATTCCGAAGCCATTCAAGAGATTGAAGCGCAGTCTGCAATCCTTGCCCGGCAAGCTGATCAAGTTGTTCAATTATATGAGACGGATTCCACGGCAAAGTTGAATGGTTTGCGTACCATTCAAATCATTTTTCTGATCTGCGCATTTTTGCTGCTCTTCATCGGCGCATGGATGACGCGTCAGTCTGTGCTAAAACCTCTGGCGGAATTGGGGGCGGTTGCCGCGCATTTGGGCGGGAATGATCTGGAAACGCCAGTGCAGGTACAGGGTCCCGAAGAGATGCGAAAGTTGTCTCAATCTTTTGAAGGAATGCGTGTTGGGTTGAAATCTGCCCAACGGGAATTGATCGATCTTAATAACACACTGGAAAAACGGGTTTTTCAACGGACGCGGGAATTGGAGGCGCTTAATATCGTCAGCCAGGAAATCACTTCGCGCCTTGATATCCAGCAGGTGTTAAGTTCGGTGACGGAAAAAACCAAAGAACTCTTGAACGGAGATGTTTCATTTTTATGCTTGTTGGATGCCAATCAGCCTTTGCTTAAACTTCAAACCTTTAGCGGACATGCAGATGCGGCTGTTGATGATACAACCATCATAAAAAAACACGATCTGACAGATGCCATTCTAAACAGCAATAAGGCTGTGGTTTGCGGTATCGATACTTGCCGTGAAGGCTGCTCGATCCTGTCTGGAAAATACCGCAGCAGTCATATGGCTGCTCCCTTACGAAGCAATGATCAGATCATTGGCGCGTTATGTGTAGGCAGTACCAGTACGCAACGATTTGGCGATGAATCCACCGATTTGCTCACAAAACTTGCAAATACAGCCGCAATTGCCCTTGAAAATGCCCGTTTGTACGAACAGGCAGAGCGAATTGCCGCCCTCGAAGAGCGCCGCCGTATCGCGGCAGATATGCACGATGGGTTGGGGCAGACCTTTAGTTATCTGGGATTGATGACCGATCAGGTGCTTGAATTACTTTCCGGTGGAAAGGATCAGGCGGCAATGGAAAGATTGCATCTGACCCGCGAGACCATCGAAAAAGCCACTGGAAATGTGCGCAAAGCCATTAATACGCTGATGGATGAAAACCCGATCAATTCTGACCTTTGTGATCAGTTGCAGGATGTGGCGAATGATTTTTCATCCCAAAATAATGCCCTCATTGAGTGGAGGTGTGATGTTTCGTCTCCATGCAATTGCCCGCCGCAAGTAAATGAGCAGGTTGTTCATGTGGCGCGTGAAGCATTAACCAATGCGATCACCCATGCGCACCCAAGCAAGGTCATTATGCAATTTACCAAAAGAGATCGCGATCATGTGTTGCTGATCGAAGACAACGGAAAGGGGTTTGATTCCTCCCAGCCCAGCCCGAATGGACATTTTGGATTGCAGATCATGAATGCAAGGGCGCTGCAAATTAGCGGGCAGCTTGAGATCAAATCGACGCCCGGGTCGGGAACGCAGGTCATCTTGTCATTCCCTTCGAATAACAAGGAGTGAATTTTCAAATGAAGAAAATACGCGTTTTATTGGTGGACGATCACGCCTTGTTTCGCGAAGGGTTGGAGGTGATCATAGGCTCGCAGCCGGATATGGAAGTTGTGGGAAATGCAAATGACGGGTTGGAAGCAGTGATTAAAGCACAGGAATTGAAACCGGATTTGATCCTGATGGATATTCAAATGTCAACTATGGATGGGTTGGAGGCGACACGCCAGATCAAACAATCCCTGCCCGATACGACCATTGTTGTGCTGACCGTCCGTGATGATGATGAAAAATTATTCGAAGCACTAAAAAGCGGCGCACAGGGATATTTATTAAAAGATATCCGCTCACATAAAATGCTGGAAATGCTGCACAGCGCCATGCATGGTGAGGCTGCCATTACACCATCGCTTGCAGGACGGGTGCTCGCTGAGTTTCGGCGTATGAGTTTGAATCAGGAAAGAGATGTTGAAAGACCGAACGAAGATAACTCATTGACGGAACGTGAACTGGAAGTGCTGTCTCTGGTTGCCAAAGGCGCATCGGACAGGGATGTGGCTGAAAAATTAACAGTCAGTCTGAATACAGTCAAGACCCACATTCGCAATATCCTTTCCAAGTTGAGGGTCAACTCCCGTAGAGAGGCAGCCAAACTAGCCCAAAGCAAAGGGTTGTTGTAACAAAAAAGAACTAATTCTTTTATGAAAAAAGAGTGATTCGAAAATCACTCTTTTTTCATTCCAATTGTTACGGTTGACAAATACTCTAATCGGGGTATTTACAGTAACATGAGCGTTGAAATCCTAAGTGTTTCATCTAACTTTCATGAGGAGAATCGCCATGTCCGACAAAGAAAAGGAAGAACCTCAGCACCCCGGTCAAAAGCTCTTTGACAACATCTGGCTGTTGTTTGTGTTGTCCTTGTTGATCAGTACATTGATCTACAACGTGTGGGGAATTATCGACCTGCTAAATGTACCTTTGGCACCATAAATAATTAAATTGGAGAATGAATTATGTTAGCACCTGAAAAAAATTGGTGGAAGCCCATGGGTCGCATGGAGAAGAGCTGGCTCACCGTTGCATTTGTTTGGTGTGTTTTCCTTACAGTCATGATGCCTCTTTGGTATTACTATGGCAAGCAAAATGTGCCCACTGAAACCTACAAAACCACGCCTGCCGATTATGGGGCAAAGGTTAATGCTTTTGTCGAGCAGTACACTGTCGGCAAGGATGAAGCGACGGGCTTCCCGATCGTGGCGGCGCCCCCCGGCAGCGATGTCTATTTGCGAGCCAGCACCTGGCAGTGGTATCCCGTCTTGCAACTTGAAAAGGGAGAGGAATACCGCCTGCATATCTCCTCGCTGGATTTGCAGCACGGGTTCTCCCTTCAACCGGTCAATATCAACCTCCAGGTAATCCCCGGGTATGACTATGTTGCAACCATTACACCCACCAGTTCGGGTGAATTTACCATCGTTTGTAATGAATACTGCTTTGTCGGCCATCACACAATGGTTGGTAAAGTGCTCGTGACTGAGGAGAACTAAATATGACATCCCTTGCACCTACCACTGCATGGACAAACGGCGCGAAAGATGATTATCGCGACTGCCCGGTAACCACCCTCAAAGTGGATATGCATTCCGAACGCCTCATCATCGCCAATGCGTTCATGGCTGTGGTGACACTCGCCCTCGGCGGTATTGCAGCATTGTTGATCGCGCTCACCCGCTGGCAGGCGATTCACTTGCTGCCCGCGGTTTGGTTCTACCGCCTGCTGACATTACACGGCATTGACATGCTGATCGCCTGGATCGTTTTCTTTGAAATGGCAGGTCTGCACTTCGGCTCGACCATTCTGCTCAATGCGCGGCACGCTGCACCCAAACTTGCCTGGACGGGCTTCGGCATGATGACCGTCGGCGGTTTGATGGCAAATGCCGTTGTGCTGTTTGATCCAAATTCAAACGTCATGTTCTCGGCGTATGTCCCCATGAAAGCGCATCCGCTCTTTTACCTCAGCTACATTCTTTTCGCTGTCGGCGCGTTGATCACCGTCATCACCTTCTTCATCAACATTGTGGTCGCCAAACGCGAGGGACGTTTCACAGGCTCTCTGCCTTTGGTGGTCTTTGGTTTGATGACTGCCGCCATTCTCGCCACCTACACCCTGCTCGAAGGCGCTGCAGCGATTGTGCCAGCATTCTTCTGGTCATTGGGTATTCTAAAGACTTACGACCCCGGCATCTACCGCAACTTCTTCTGGGGATTTGGACATCCCGCACAGCAAGTCAACCTTGCAGCGATGGTTTCCATCTGGTACGCGCTCGCTCAGATGACCGTCGGCATTCGTCCCGTCAATGAGAAGTTCTCGCGCCTCGCCTTCATCCTGTACCTGTTCTTCATCAATCTCGGTTCTGCTCATCACCTGTTAGTTGACCCCGGTCTTTCCTTTGCATGGAAGGCGGTCAACACTTCCTACGCCATGTACCTTGCGGTTCTGGGTTCCATGATGCATGCTTTCTCCATCCCAGCCGCTTTGGAGATTGCTCTACGCGCCAAAGGCTATAGAAAAGGTTTGTTCGGATGGCTTCGCAACGCACCTTGGGGAGAGCCTGGTTTCAGCTCATTGGTTCTGTCCATGTTCCTCTTTGGTTGGATCGGCGGCGTGACCGGTGTAACCATTGGCACCGAACAGATCAACATGCTCGTTCATAATACATTGCGTTTGCCCGGTCACTTTCATGCGACTGTGGTCAGTGGCACAACCCTTGCCTTCATGGGATTTACTTATTATGTGATTCCGCTCATCTTCCGCAAGGAACTCAAACTTAAGAGCTGGGCAAAATGGCAGCCGTATATTTTCGGCTTTGGCATGTTGCTAACCTCCATGGGCATGATCGTCAGCGGTTTGCAGGGCGTTGCCCGCCGCAACTGGGACATCACCTTCGCTGGTGTTGTTCCCGGCACGGTTGAAATTTCTTTGGCGGTCTTTGGTGTCGGTGCGATCCTCGCAGTCGTCGGCGGCATTATGTATGTGACCATCGTGCTCACATCCATTCTGACAGGCCCCCGCCTCGAAGCATCCAATCTTTTGCTGCTGACTGGCACACACAACCCGATTATCGATTCCACAAAGTTGACCGATCATCAGATGGAAGATAAACAGAATCAACCCAAAGGTGCGCTTGTACTCGTCTTCGCCTTCCTGGTCTGGTTCGCCATTTATTACTTCACCAACTGGTGGCTGCTGGGTCGTACCTGGTTCATCCGCTAAGCGGAACTCTCCTTTGAAAACCTGCCCGGGGTTCGCCACCTCGGGCAGGTGCAAAATTCCAGGACTGGCAATTCAAAAAATGACAGCATCCTTTTTACTCGGTATTCTCGGAAGTCTTGGGCATTGTGTTGGCATGTGCAGCGCGGTCATCATTCTCTTCGACCGCCAGCCCATATTTCAAAATAAACTTGCCTGGGTTCTCGCGCACATCGGGCGCATCACCACTTATTCATTACTCGGGCTTATCTTCGGCGCATTTGGTCAAACTCTCTGGGCTTTCGACAGCCTTCAATCTATTCTCTCCATTCTCTTTGCAATCATTGCCTTCTACATGGCATCCGCATTTATTGGATTAACCCCCTCGCCAGAATCATTATTTCCTGGATTGATCCAACGCTGGGGCAGCGCCATCCGTGGATTCAAATCCGCTTCACTCTTAAGCTCGTACCTGCTCGGTCTCCTTTGGGGACTCCTTCCCTGTGGGCTGGTCCTGACTGCGCTCCTCACAGCGGTCACTTCAACCAACGCGTTTCACGGCATGTTAAATATGGCGGTCTTTGGTGTTGCCACCATCCCCAGCCTGTTTGCTGTCAAATGGCTGGCATCGAAATCCCTTCCGCGCTTCTGGTCACGAAGCCTGGCTTCCATCGTCATGATGTTCTTTGGCTTCCAGTTCGCCATGCGCGGATTTGCCTCCTTTGGTCTCATTGACCATTTCATGGTGGGTTCGGTCATGCTTTGGTGACCCTCAAGTTATAAATATGAATCTAGCCTCTGCTTCACCCGTCAAAACAAAAACCATCACAGCCTGCTCGCTCTGCGGATTAACCACCCTGCATCCCCTGTCAAATGACAATGGGGATGTATTTTGCTGTCCATCGTGCAGGGAGGTGGCGGCGCTTCTAGCGGAGAGTCCAGCCGTTGAGCAGAATCAAGCTCAGGCTTTGGAAGGAAGCGGGGAAGTCATCCTCACGCTCGGCGGCATGTGGTGTTCATCCTGCGCGTGGCTGGTGAGCGAACAACTCAAACGCACAAAAGGCGTGGTCAATGCTGAAGTCAGTTTCATTCAAAAGCAAGCCAACATTACGTTTGACTCGACGATTACCAATGACCGATCACTAAAAAAACGTGTACGCTCGCTTGGGTATCAGGCTGCACTCCCAAATGAAAAACCGCACGACGAAGAAGAATCTTTTTTTACACGTTTGTTGATCGGCGGCGTGATGGTCTTGCACGACATGATCGTGGGCGGCGGAATTTACGCGCGCGAGTTAATGGGCTGGGCAACCCCAGAGACGGCGTGGCTTGTGCATTTCTTCCAGATCATGATGTTGGTTTCGAGCCTGCCCGTTTTGATTTTGTTGGGGCTGCCCATTCTTCGCGCAGGGTTTGCCAGCCTGCTGCGCGGACAACCTAACATTCACACGCTGATCATGATCGGAACTTTTTCTGCATTCGGGTTATCAGTCCGTAATTTAATTTTGGGTCATGGTGGTTTGTATTTTGATACTGCCACCATGCTCATTTTCCTTGTTTCGATTGGACGCTGGCTCGAAATGCAGGCGCATAAATCCAGTAACAAAGCGGTTTCGCGTTTGCTGGAACAGATCCCTGATAAAGCGACAGTCGTCAGCGGCGAAGGCGATACCATCGTGAATGTTGCGGAACTCAAGCCTGGTATGCGCGTGCGGATTCGCCCTGGCGAGAGATTCCCCGTGGATGGACTGATCGCCATCGGTGAAGGTGACGTGGACGAATCGTTATTAACAGGCGAACCAAAACCTGTGGCGCACCACGAAGGCGAAAAGGTTAAGGCGGGCACGGTCAGCCTCGACGGCAGTTTTGAAGTGATCGCAACGGCTGTTGGTTCATCTACCACGGCGGGGCAGATCGGACGTTTGTTGCACGAGGCTTTATGGGCGCGTTCTCCGCTCGAAAGAATGGTGGATAAACTCTCGGCATGGATGACGCCACTGGCACTGGCGCTGGCAACGATTGCTTCTCTCATTTGGTATTCCATCTCTGGGCTTGAAACGGGCTTGATGGTGGCGTTGTCTGTCTTGTTAATCGCTTGCCCATGTGCGTTGGGGCTTGCCACTCCGCTGACGTTATGGCTGTCGTTGGGACGCGCCGCCGAATCTGGAGCGATTTTGCGAAGCACAGGCGCATTGGAGCGGCTTGCCAAAGTGGAAAGAATTTTCTTCGATAAAACAGGCACGCTCAGTCAGTTGCCAATGAAGGTGCTGGAGATTAAAGAAGAAAGAGGAAAGAAGAAAGAATTTTTGGAAGTGGTCGCTTCGGTTGAAAATGAATCGGAACATCCGCTGGCGAAGGCGATTGTGGAATATGCCAAGTCACAGAATGTTGAATTTATCAAACCCACATCCTTTAAGGTCATTCCCGCTATGGGAGTTATCGCTCAATCGTCAATCGTCAATTGTCAATTGTCAATCGTAATTGGCTCTGCGCGCTTGATGTCTGCCGAAGGGTTGGTCATGTCTGCCGAAATCAGTCAACAGGCTGAGGCGTGGAAAGAGGCGGGGCATATCGTCGTCTATGCGGGTTGGGACGGTCAGGTGATGGGCATTCTCGCGCTCGGTGAAAAAATTCGCGCAGAGGCAAAAGATGTTCTGGATCAATTACAGTCACGCGGGCTGGAACTCGGCGTGTTGACGGGTGACGAAGCCAGCGCGGGCGAGCGATGGCAAAAGGCGTTGGGCATTCCTGTCAGTGCTGCGCTTAGCCCTGATGAAAAGATGACGCGCCTGAGCGAAAATTCCGCGATGGTTGGCGATGGCATCAACGACGGACCCGCACTCGCCGCCGCAACCATTGGGCTCGCTATGAATCATGGAACGGATGTTGCCCGTTCTGCCGCCGATATTGTGCTCGTGCGCGACGATCTGCGCGTCATCCCATGGCTGATGGATCTGTCGCGTGAATCGATGAAACGCGTAAAACAAAATTTAGGCTGGGCAGTGATCTACAACCTGATCGGTGTGGGACTTGCAATGGCGGGTCTCTTACAGCCTGTTTTTTCCGCGTTCGCGATGGTAGCAAGCAGTATCTTCGTGACAACCAATGCTATGAAGATGAATAAATTTCCGTTATTGGATGAAATCAGCGAGCAGTTGTCGGTGGACAGTGGACAGTAAATCGTCAATTTACCAATTATTAAATCTCAGGAATCTCAATGACACATTACAACCCGTACGCACAACGTAAACTTTTACGAACCTTTGAAAAACTGTGGGCAAACTTCGAAGGCTTTATCAATCGATTTACCAAATCGGATTTCAATCCGTTTTATCACCTTGGCACGTTGACGATCTTCATGTTAATCGTGTTGATCGGCACGGGGGTTTATATCACCCTCATTTACCGCCCAGGGTTGGATGTCGCCTATCAGACCGTTGAGAAGATCGATTCCACCTGGTTCGGTTCGCTCATGCGCAGTATGCACCGCTACGCCTCCGACGGCATGATCGTATTGATCGTTTTGCATATGTTGAAGATGTTGTTCAGCGACCGTTTCTCAGGTCAACGCTGGCTGGCGTGGACGAGTGGCTGGATCATGCTTGCAATGGTGTGGTTAACTGGCACGATGGGCTACTGGCTCATCTGGGATCAGCGCGCGCAATGGATGACCGAATACATGATGGAATATCTGGCGGGTTCATCGGGTCTCACCTACGTCGCGCCTGATCTCGCCTCGCGCACATTTTCCAATTTTGTCATCATCATTTTTCTGCATGTCTTTATTCCGCTCATCGGCTTCCTCGGCATTTACATCCACAGCCTCAGGCTTTCGCGTGAGCGCTGGTGGTCGCCGCGCTGGGTCAGCATTCAAGCCGTGGTGGGACTGGTGGTCTTGTCGCTTCTTAAACCTGCACAATCCGCTTTGCCTGCCGATCTATCGCAACTGATTCAATCGGTGCCAATGGATGCATTCTATCTGGGTTTTTTGCCATTGATCGACTTATGGGGCAACCTGATTTTCTGGGGACTGGCGATTCTCGTCGGCGGGAGTTTGTTCCTGCTGCCCTGGCTCGCCTCTGGACGTAACCCGGGACCTGCTACTGTTACCGATCCGAAGTGTACTGGCTGTAACATTTGTTACGCCGAATGTCCATTCGATGCGATCCGCATGAAGGACCGCAATGATTCTTCTGGCTATCACAAATTGGCGATTATCAACAACGCGCAATGCACAGGCTGTGGAATCTGTGTGGGAGCCTGTCCCACCGACGCGATTGATCTCAAGGGCGGCTACAGCGGCGAGCAGGTATTTGGCGCGGTCAAAGGCGCGCTGTCACAAGAAAAACAGGATGGCAGCCCCGTAACCGTATTATTTGCGAGTCACAGAGATGAAGCATTGGGCGGCTTGCCAGTCGAATTAAACGTCAGCAAGGAAAATGCTCCTGTTGCCGTGGCAACTGTCGGTGGGGAAGAGGCGGCGCGCGTCATCACGGCGGTGTTGCCAAGCATCAGCGCGGTCAATATCGAATGGATCAAAACCCTGCATACCGCAGGCGCGCGCGATGTCGTCCTGCTTTCACACCCGTATGACGATGGCATGTTCCGCGAAGACGCGCATTGGATTTTGAGCCGCCTGCATTCGCGCCATGCTTTGGTGACAAAAGAAGTGCATTGGTTGGAGACGACGCCAGGGAATTCAAAAACGGTTTTGAATTTTCTGAATAATTTGCATCGCAATGAAACGCAGACAAAGAAGAGCGCGCCTGTTCTGCCTCCCGTAAAGGAACGTAACAAGCTGATCCCATCTATTGTCAGCGCGTTGATCGGAACGGTTCTGTTATTTGGCATATTTGCGCTTGCGTTGCCGTTGGATATTCCCGCGGGTATGGCTTCTGCTGAAGGCTCCGCTATTCGCGTGGCACTGGACTTGAAAGGCAAGATTTCTGTTGCGGCAATTCCCCCAGGCATGACCCTGCCCGAAGGCGCGGATGTTGAAAAGATTTTTGGCGGCGAACATTATCCCGTCAGTATTGTGGTTATAATGGACGGCGAAACGATTTTGGAAGAGACCTATCAGCCTTCTGGCGTTGGCGGTAATGGGCGTATTTCTGCGCTTGAGTTTCTTGCCATTCCGTCTGGCTCGCATCAAATTGAAATGCGTTTGAAGGACGATGAAAATGATTACCGTGTGGTGTATTCAGATACGCTTGTGCTGGATGTAGGGCAGGTTGTGGTGTTTAGTTATGATGATAAAAGCGATATGGTGGTCGTACGATAGATGCTTAAGTGAACACGACTCGCCCCGAAATTAAGGTTTCGTGGGTGAGTTCGTTTTTAAGATCAATTGGGACGCTGATAAACGCTGAAAACGCGGATTTTTTTAGTTCTTTTCCGCGTCCATCCGCGCTCGTCAGCGTCCCATATTAAATTTGGGGTTAATTATGTTTTGTTTTACTTTGCTTGTTTGGGCTTCATTTGATACGCTATAAAAAAGCCGATCAACAGAACAGCCAGCACCCCAAAGGGAATCCAGGTCAGCCGTGCGTCTTCCGCGAGAATGGCGCGGAAGGGTTCTTCGATATCGGGGTTGGCGAGATACCATTTGCCGCCATCTTCGGAAAAACCATTCACAATGCCATCGTAATATACATATCCAGTGTATGGATAGTAGTGAAGCTGATCGTAGGGGATGCCTTTGCTGCCATCGGCATGCATCCGCACGATCTGGTAGCCCTGCCCGGGGTCTGCTGGCGGGTTGACATCGCCCTTTGAGAAATCAGCAAAGGTGAAGATATCGGCAGTGAATAATGGATTGGATACATTAATGTCACCCGTAATACCTGGTCCTTTGATAACAATATAGTCAAATTCACCAGCAGCACGCGCGATGGCTCCGGGGATTACCAGAGCCAAAACCAACAAGAAGAAGTATATTTTTTTCATTTTTTCTCCAGATCATTTTATCTGATTATCCCAGAAATTTTTTGTTTTTCTTTGATCTAGCGCAAGGATGACGTGGAAAAACGAAGCTAATTACGCCTTACTTTACAGGCTTTAACCCGAAAAATAAGCGACTCACATTCCAACGCTTTACTAGTTCATAAGCGAGAAACGTCAAGCCAGTGGCGACCACAACGATCAAAGGATATTTCACCATCACAGGCGCGACGAGTTGAATTACAAAATATCCTGTTATCACACTGAATGTCATGTGCAACAAATAGAACGGCATTGCCGCTTCACTTGCGTATCGCACAATATGATTTGTAAAATTCAAGAAGCGATGTCCCAGTCCAAGCGTTGCCAGGGTCAACATCCATCGCCCCATTTGGTACGTCAAACCCAACGTCATCCACTGTGGCGTCCATTGGGTAAAATTTCTTATTGGGAAAATAATGTTGATCGCAATCTCCGCCATGCCATACGCCAGCGCAATCCAAGTCAATTTATCAATGGATTTTTGAAAACGCATATCACTTGCAAAGACAAAACCAAAAAAGAAGATCAGGAAGTAATACAGCGGATTCATATCTCCAAGGATTCCCGTCGCGGCGGCAAGCGTCAGCGGGATACCCAGTAAGGTCAGACTCAGGGGTGTCTGTATCGTCTTTCCAAAACTTTCGATTACGCTTTTGCCTTTTTCTGTACGCAACCAGACGAAGATGGGTAGTCCAACCAGCGAAAAGACGAACAAATACAAAATAAACCATAGATGTGCAGGCGTGAACGTTCCATTCATGCCATCCAGTTGATTCAGATCAATGTGAAAGAAACGAGCGTAGCCTTTCTGTAGTGAAAGAATATCGCTGTGTTGGAGGTAGATCGTGAACGGGACATACGTCAGAATGCCGAAGAGGAGCGGAAGAAATAACCGCATAGATCGTTCACGGACATATTCTCCCGCCGAGCGGACACCGAGCGCAAAATACGTCGCCGCGCCAGAGATCATGAACAGCATGGGCATGTGCCACATGTGGATAAAACCTGTGACTTCAGCTAGGGCGCGGCTGTTGACCGAATCTCTGATGTACATGATGGTGAATGGATCGAATACAAAGATCAATGCCACGTGAAATGGGATGAGCAACAAAACGCCCAATACACGTAGCCAGTCAAGGTCGTGGCGTCTTTCAGATGATGATGTCATAGTGATAACTCCTATCTATATATGTCATTGCGAGCGTAAGTTGCGACATCGTGCCCGCTAGGGTAAGCAATCTCCTGTTACGAGAAGATTGCTTCGGGCACACCTGCCCTGGCGGGCGGTGCCAGGGCAGAGCAAAAGCGCCCTCGCAATGACATGTGTTTATACTGGCATTGCCTCAATTGAATGGAACATGCCAAGAATATTCCGTTTGATTCTCACTATCTTGATGCCCGCGGATTGCACCAGATCTAATGGGTCTTGATTCCAGCGACAACCCGCATGGTTTTCGTAGTGTTGATATTCATGACGGTCTTGATAATTGGCAAGCCACGGCACTGAGCTGTGACCATGTTCCAGTAGCAGGATCAAACCGTTCGGCAGGCAGATGCGCTGTATTTCCTGCAATGCTTTAATTGGGTTGGGAAATGTACACGTGGACAAGGTCGAGACCACCGTGTTGAAACTTCCATCGGGGAATTCGAGTTTCTCTGCATCCATCACTGCAAAGTTTACGTTCAATCCGTTTTTAGTTGCATTCTCACGGGCAACATCCAGCATTTTGGGGCTTATGTCAACAACGGTGATGTCACTGTCTGCGGGAAATAAGGGAATATTCGAGCCTATGCCACATGCAACTTCTAAAATTTTGCCCTTTGCTTTTGAAAGCAATTTCTTCTTTAGTCTCGCTACTCCAAGAACGTGCTGGTCGAACCAGATTTTTTTCTCGTATTGATCGGCGATCTTATCGTAGGCGTTTTGTATTTGAGACGCCGTCAATTTTGCGCCAAGAGGAATGCGTTGAGGCTTACAGGTTTTTCCTTCCTGTGTTTTTATTGTTTTCATGATTGCTCCTTTTTGTTATACTGTGTAACAGTATTTGTATTGTAGCTAGCCCTGTGAGCAAGTCAATTGCGGATGTGGTATCGATATAACATAAGTTATAGAAAGCTGTGTTTTGTAACAAAACTGGATAACCATGCCAAGAAAATCATCCCCCGTAAACATTGATCCCCGTGTCAAGCGCACACGCCGTTTGTTGCGCGACGCACTGGTTTCATTGATTCTGAAAAAGGACTTTGCCTCTATCACGATCAGGGAGATCACAGAACGTGCCGAGGTGGCGTATATCACGTTTTATAGACATTATGAAAGTCTCGATCAATTGCTGATGGAAGTCTTGGATGAAGGACTGGCGGAGTTGATGATCCACATTGAGATGCTGGCAAAACAGTCGGATACATCATCCCTTGAAACAGAAGGGCGACTGATCTTCGAGTACATTGGGCAAAAAGCTGATCTTTTCCATATTCTGCTCAAAAGCCAGAGTGTGACACGCGTCCGCAAGAAGGTGGTGAGTAATATCTCAGCAATATTCCAAAAATCATGTGTACCATTGGAAAGACTAGGCAATCAGGTGACGATCAATATTGCATCGAATCACATCGCCACATCTTTACTGTCACTAATCGAGTGGTGGCTGGAAAATAATATGAAACCTTCCCCAATTGAAATGGGAAAGGTTTATAAAAGTTTAATTATTGATTCGACGGTGGGAGCGGTGAGTTCTTTATCGACACTGGCGAGATAGGTGTTTTACCCGCCTCTTTTTTTCAATTAATACACAATCACCTGATCTGCTTCCAATGTCCAATCGCCCAGTAAATCCATATTCCTCATCTCGACTCTTTCCGTTAATTCATCCAACCCGAGACCTCGGGCTTCACAACAAGTGCCTCAGGTAACGACCTTGCCGCGCTTCGTGAGCGACTTGACCATGCGCTCAATGTTGTAATATCCATCTGGCGTTTTCTGAGCCTTGCGGGCGCAGTAGACCGCGTCGGCAACTAGAAAGACCTTTACCTGCACCTCATAGCGTTTGACCAGATTCATGGCATAGCGCATGGCATTATAGGGACGCTCATCTCCATGGGATTTTACATTCATAGAGAAATTATATCTTGAAGCCTGTAACTGTGACTTCACCCAGTTTGCGTTTTCGGCAGATCGGAAATGGCAGGCTAATATATTTGAACAAGGAGACCAAAATATCTCGCCGAGCAGTGATCTATATCCGTACATCATCCGAGACTCAGGGTGAAAAATCCAGCCCAATTGAACAGGAAACAGATTGTCGTCGCTTGGCAGATGAAAAAGGATTGCAAGTCGTTCGTGTTTATCGCGATGTGGAAAAATATCTGGCGGGCAGCAAACTGGTCGAACCATCAGGCAGCCGTTCGGACCGCCCGGGTCTGCTTGCCATGCTCAAAGAAGCCACCAGAGATCAATTTGATGTCATTCTTGCCTGGCGCGAAGACAGACTATATCGTGGAATACGAGCGATGTTGACCGTCTTGGAAACCATCCAGGACTATAAAATTGACATCCTGTTGGCAAAAGAAAACTTCGATCCCAAGATTGCTCCTGTCCGTGCTTGGGTAGCCCAAATGGAATTGGATGGGATGAAGGAACGAATGACAATGGGAGTGATCGCTCGGCTCAAAGCCGGCAAGGCAAACACCGGACAGGATCGCTATGGTTATAGTCGCATAGGTGAAAACATCCATATCCAAAAACAAGAAGCGAAGTGGGTTCGGAACATCTTCAAATGGTACCTTCAAAAAACACCCCTCATGCAAATTCGAAAGCGCCTTATTGCTGCAGATGCTCCACAAAAGGGGAGCAGTATTTCCCGACGCATCCGATGGTCCCGGTCCAGTATTCAGGCTATACTGCGGTCTGCCAGAGAATATGCTTATGGATTCAAAACCTATTCACGTGCAGGGCAGACCTTCCAAATCCCTGTTACCCCTATCATCGATATTTCCACCTATGAGTTGTTTGTAAATATGCGAGAAGAAAACAAAACCTACCCGAAACACCGCAAGCAAAATGATTACCTGCTATCCGGACATCTGAAATGTGCCTGTAACCTGACTTGGCGGGCACGCACGGCAGCTCATCGCCGCAGCCGTAAGGGCGAGTGGGTGGAGCGCAAAACCCCGATCAGTACCTATTTCTGTCCACAACATCATCAGGAACTTAGGCCGTCAGACTGTCCCAAATCCGTGAGTGCCAAACGTGCAGAAACGCAGGTCTGGGAGAAATTGTACGAGTTCGCCATGAATCCGGAATTCTTGCATACGCAAGCCAACGACCAGGTCAAGCAACTCCGGCAAAGGTATGAATACCTACAAAAAGATCGGGGACAGATTCTTGAAGAACTGGAAAAAGAGTCCGCCAAGCGCCAGGAAGTGATCACGGAAGCTCGCATAAAAATGAGAGCGGATGCTGTATTTGATGCGCGGATGCGTGAACTGTATATAGTAGAAGAGCGCTTGAAGCGCAGACTGACAGCCTTGGAACAAGAGATAGACATTTATGCCAGTCTGGATTGGGAAGAAAAGGTCAAAGAGTATGTGGCGAAACTACAGGCAGGGATCGAGAGGTTGAGTACCGCTAACCCCAAGACCCCCGAAGAGCAACATCGTGTCTTTTTGATGAAAAAACAACTGGTGGATGAGCTTGTTGCTGAAGCGATGATCGATGGCAAACGAGACATTCAGGTGGAGTTTCGAGCCAAGATCATGGATTTGGCTGTGCGTCAACAACTCCTGGATTTTCCGAATGCTGGTGAAATTGTAGTTCGGTTGTAGATAACAGCCCTAGTGAAAAAGATAACGCCTTGACAATCCTGCTAAAGGGAAAAATTGTCAAGGCGTTTTTCTATTAATTACGCACTCTTCGATGAAAAGTGCGGCATGATTGTTTATGAGAGAATTCCCATTCCAATACACGATCATTTATCTATATGGAGAGTTTTATTCTGTTCTTGGCACCCTATCTCCATATATGGGGGCGAAATGTGGTATGTATTAAATGTGGTTCAATGTGGGTCGAAACTTATACCCGTATACCAGATATGTACCCCACCGGACAGATTTTACTTCGATTATGAAGGCAAAGGGACTACAAAGGTGTGCAGGGCTTGAACTATGAAACTGACGGCGTTGCCTTTTAACGAAAGAATATCAGTATCAGGATTAAGATCCACACTGCCAACCGGAAGATCATGGCGGCAATGCTTTGTACTGCAACCTGGTCACGGAAAGCAATGAGCAGAAGCAGAAACACGAGTGTATGAACGCCGAACGTTGCGATCGACGCTGCCAGTCCGAAACGATGGTTGCTCCATAACAAGACGGCGGGGACCAGTGTGAGAATCCCCATCACAAAGTTATAGACGGGCAGCCACGAAAGGACGTTGTATCCTGGGTTCCAGCCTTGCATGGCTTTTCCGCCTGCGATGATAGACATGATGCCAACAAGAAATGCAAGAATGGATGCAATTTGATTTAAGGACATGCTTGTTTTCCTTTTAGTATACGGGTCACGGTGAAACCCTGACCCGTGTCATTTATCTATGCCATCTCGTGTTTATGCAAACCATCTCGCGTAATCTGGAAAAGTTCCTTGACGGGCTGAAGTAACGACAACGCATAGAGCACGAAGCCGATGCCATACAACACGCCTCGGATCGGGACGAGGAAGATGCTGACCCATACGAATATGCTTCCCAAGGTGACAGCGGCAATGCTCAACCATGAACCGCCGAGTTGTGGGTTGTCTTGTTTAAGGAAGTATTTGCGCGCAATGTATGGGACGAGGGCAATGCCAAATTGCAGCACCCAGCCATAGATCAAGGCTTGAGGCGCAGTCGATTCGATGGGCGGTCCTGCGGTGTATCCAAGCAGAATCAACGGCGCGATCAACACGGGCAGCAAAATCCACGCATAAGATGCGAGCAGATGCCAGCCGCCAGCATGATCCAAATGCCCGCTGGCTTTGAGTGCGCGCGCCATCAGCACTACCAACCAAACCGTCGCGGAGATGTGCAGGATCAAACCTGCCACAGTGGGGGGCAGACTACCGCCCAGCCACGGACCGATTACCAAACCAAGTGCACCAAGTGACATGCCCCAGAAAATTAACGAAACTTCTTTTGCGCTGCCAAGCGGACGACCTGTCACCATCGGGATAAAGTCCACAAGCAAGCCTGCGAAGACGAGCGACATGAAGCCCCATGAGTTGGCGTGGATGTGAACTTCAAGCGGCACTTGGATGTAAAGCGCTTCGCTCCAGTTCAACCACAAGCCCGTGCCGACGATGATGCCGACAAGCAGGTAAAAGATACCTGTGATGTAAAACTTAAGACTGGCAGGTGCATCGCCGCCGCGCACGTTCCATAGTTGAAAGAGCAAAAGGGTTGCAGCGACGAAGATCAGCGTGCCGCCCGTAAAGATCAGCGGATGGTTGACGCTGGCGAATCCTGCAATCAACGCAACAAAGCCGCCGTTGAGTGTCAGCCAAATATCCCAGCGCATGGCAGGACGCGGCTTTTTGGAAAGTGAAGCGACCAACAAAGGCAGTAATCCAAACACGACCTGTGAGATGAGTCCGAGGGTGATGAAATGCACGCGTACCCAGCGCAGGGCGGTAAATGCGCCGATTAGGTTCAGGCTGACGAACGAGGCGTCGGCTGCCATGAACAACGCGACGAATGAGAAAAGCAGGGTGGTGATCAAATATGGAATAGGCATTTTATTTTTCTCCTTTGGTTTCATTTTTCATTTGGACAACTGCCACACCAAGTAGAACTGTGGCGAGGAAGATGGAAAGCCCGCCCACCAGCACAAAGTAATAAGGCAGACCCAAATACACTTCACCCAAAATGCCAAGCGGCATGAGCAAACCTGCCAGTGCGAGCCACGAAGCCCACCTGGCGAGATTGTCCTTCAGTTGCAGTTTCATCAGCAAAAAGCCGAAGACGATGTTAAGCAGCGAGAACAGATTGCCATGCACATGTGCAAGCCGCGCTTCAAAATGCGCGCCCGTGTTGTACGATTCGATCCATGCTTCCTTGCCGGGGGCAAAGTCACGCAGGTAGATCAACACAAAGCCATAGATCATGAAGGATGCCATGACCCACAGCCCCACGCCGATATTCCACTTACCGATTGTTGTTTTCATAGTATTTTCCTTTTTGATAGAAACGATTAAACGATTTATCCGCCGATGCCCTTGAGCAACGTCCCGACAACATAGGCAACGCCTGCTGCCAAGCCTCCGACGGCTAGCATTTCCAAACCGCTGCGGATCGGGTTAAGTTTGGTGACCAAGACCTTGGTTGCTCCCAGTGCAAAAAGCGCCAGTCCAGAGGATGCAATCGAGATCGGGAAAGCCATTTCAGGGGAGATAGGGAACGCCAGCCCGATCAGATAAATGACCAACGGCACGGCTCCTGCAACCACGAATGAGCCGAAGGTAACCAACCCATTGATCAACGGTTTACTTTCATCTTCCATCATGCCCAGTTCATCGATCATCATGGCTTTCACCCAGCGTTCCGGGTTGCGGCTTTGGATGTCGACCAACTGCCGGGCTTCCTCGTCTGTGTAGCCGCGATTGATATAGACCTCCTGCAACTCGGCGCGTTCGCCGTCGGGGAAGTGTTCAACTTCATATGCCTCGCGTTCCCACTCCTTGCGATAATATTCATGCTCGCTCTTGGTGGAGAGATACGCGCCTGTTGCCATTGAGAACCCGTCTGCCAGCAGGTTTGCCAATCCCAAAATGAGGATGACGGGTGTGCCAAGCTGCGCCCCTGCCACGCCGCTGACAACTGCGAAGGTGGTGATGATGCCATCCAGCCCGCCGTAGACCATCTCGCCGAGGTATTGACTGCCTGCGCCGCCATGCTGTTCTGAGGCTTCGGTAATCGCCTTGGGAGTATGGGCAAGCGCGGAAGCTTCTTTATCGCCTTGTTCATACGCCTTGCGTGCTTCTTCGAGTCGTTTAGAGAAAGCCATTCCTTTTCCTTCCTGTTACGGCATCAAGCCTGATGTTCCGAGGCGATCGTGAATATCTTGAAACGCATCTGCCTGAGTTTGTGTGATGATGTTTTCATTTACCAGTGCTGCCAGGATTGCCGCTTCGCGTTCGGTGGCGTTCTTGCCGCTATTCATGATGTCAGGATGTTCGCTTCGATATTGTTCCACTGCATCGTGGACGAGTTTGAAAATATCTGCTTCCTCCTGCGTAACAACTCCCTGATCCACAGCCTGTGCGAGTATTTCAACTTGACGTGCGGCTTGGACGGCGGGATCATACGCTTCTCCACCCATACCGACCACTGGATTCACCGTCCCCGAGCCGAGTGCGCGCATGTAATTGATCAGGTCCCAGCGGGATTGCTCATCCAAAACTTTCCAGGAAGGCATGGCTGTGCTGAACGGTGTGCCACCCTCGCTAACGCGCCAGAACAGATAATCATCTGCCATCATCTGACTGGAATGAGCTATAGGCGAAGGGGCGGGATCAAGCGCCGAGCCCGCAGGTCCATCCCCCATACCGCCGTCTCCGTGACAACTGGCACAATTCACAGTGTAGAGTTCGCTTCCCCGTTCAAGCGACTCTGTATCAGCAGAGATGGGATTGGTCAGCCCTGCATATTCTGCAGGGATATCAGCGTGATGTCGTTCCATCATGCCATTGCCGCCCATTCCGGGACCCATCCCGCCGTCTTGCGAAGCACAGGCAGCGAGACGCAACATTGGGATTGCAAGCAAAAGAAATTTTTTCATATCCGGTTATTTTCCGTACCACATGCGCGAGAGAAGATTATCCTTGAGCATGAATTGATGATAGAACGCTGCGCCGACATGCAAAAGCATGGTCAATACCAATGCGGGGGCAATAAAACCGTGCATCATCCTCGCTGTGAAGTCGAAGAAGTCAGTGGGAAGGGTTCCCGACCCTCCAAATACAATTGGGGCAAGCCCAGCTTGAACGGAAAGCGACACACCACTGACTGCCATCAAGAAGACCAGCAGATATAAAGCATAGTGAACCGCCTTGCCAATCCAATCGAAGAGGGGATTTCCGGCTGTAACATGCTCGGGCTTGGGCAGTCGTTGACGCATTACAAACCGATAAATAATGACCAGGAATGTGATGATTCCAACTACCATGTGGAATGCCAATGGGATGAGTTTGGCGTCGTCATTGGGCTGTCCGCTCATCGATTTGCCAATCACAAACGCGGCGAATACCAGCAAAACCACCAGCCAATGCAATGTGATTTGCAAGGGGTGATAACGTTTGGGCGAATTTTGTGTCATGTTATTTCTCCCCTTTCGAGCCGAGAAAGACCACGCGCGTCTTCGCATTCATGCCGCGTTTTGCGCCGCTCGGCACAACGACGGTCACACCGGGTTTGATGGCGAAACTTTCATCATTAACGGTCATCAAGCCTTCGCCTTCGAGAAAGTGATACATCGCCGCCTCGCCAGGGTGATATGGAATCTGTCCGCCCGCCTCCAGCCCAACAACCAGCGCCTTGAATTGCGGCGTGTCGAACAAGAATTGCGGTTTTGGACCCTCTGTCGAAAAAACAGCTTTTGATTTTGTGTCTGAAAAATAGATGTCGGACATATCGTCTCCTTTTGATATGCCCTGACTTTAATGGACTCCCCCGCTTCACACCCCGACTTTTGTCGGGTTTTTCAACCCAATCTTTATTCTCCCCGAATCATGGCTCGCTCCGCCAGACTGGCATGATTATGCAAATCCACTAACGGGAAATCTCCATTACAATCAATTTCCTTCACCAAAGTAGACATATCCTAAAGATACGTTTTATTGTCACAATGGATGATCAATGAATCGAAAACCACATAGACATATTACAACCTCCCGCGGCTCAGAATTGGCTGTACTCATTGAGCTAATTTCGACGACTCATACATGGACCGATACACAGGCTGTCTTGTCCACTGCATTGGAACAATCCGCAAGGCTAGCCGCTGCGGAAGGGGCAGAATGTCATTTAGTTAATTCATCTGGTGAACTGCAATTTACAACACAGTACAACCTGGATCCTGATTTCATATCTGGCTCTTTGGATATTCGGTTTCCCCTTGGAACAGGCATGCCCGGTATGGCACATACAAACCAAAAGGCATTCTTCATCCCGGATATCGAAGCTGAAGAAACTTATCAACGGCAAAACCTTGCACAACAAGCGCGTTATCGCTCGTTGCTCTGCATCCCGCTTTCCGGCATGGATTCGCTTCTGGGAACTTTCACGCTGTATTTTAGAAAAAGAGCTCAACTGACCGCTGATCTGCGAGAAACACTAACCACTATTGGAAAACAGTTGGGTATTTCAATTGAGAGGGCGCACCTCTTTCAACAAACAGCAGAACAATTAAAAGAGTTACAGATTTTGCAGACTGTGGCAAACGCCTTGAACCGTTCCGCCAACATTCAAGAAGCGTTGGAGCGAAGTTTAGAGGCAGTCATCACCACCATGAACATGCGGTGCGGCTGGGTTGTATTGTTGGATGGCTTCCAAAAAAATCGGCTGGCAGCCTCCTATAATCTGCCACCAGAACTCGACCCTGCCGACTGGTCTGCCATGCGAACTCATTGTCGCTGCATTGAGTTACTCCAACTTGGAAAACTGGATGCGGCAATCAGAATTGTTGAGTGTCAACAATTGAAAAGAGTGACGAGTCCCGATTATCCATACCATTCCCATGCCAGTATTCCTGTCCGTGCTGGAACCATACTTTTGGGGAATCTCAATATTGTGCCTCCATCTGGCTCCGCCATTACGATCGAGAATTACCGGCTATTCAACTCCATCGGCGATCAGATTGGCGTGGCAATTGAGCGCGCCCGTCTGTATGAGCAGGCAAAGGAACAGCGCACTCGCGAACAGCAAATCCTGCTTGGGCATGGGCAAATGCTCCTGGGAGAACACAATCTGCAAACCATCCTGGACCAGACGATAAAAGTGGTGTCTGATGTGCTGCAGGTTGAATATGCCGCGCTGGCTTTGGTTGCCCCAGGTGGCAAAGTGTATTCCATAAAAACTGACTTGGGCTTCCCATTCCCAAAAATGCAAGAGGCTGTTGATTTTCCGGTTACCGACGATTCTGCCATGTCCCAGTCCGTCCGCACGAAAATGCCCGTCGTTATTCCAGATATTAATCTTGAAAAACGATTAAAAACATACACAGCCGATCACAATATAAAACTGACTTCATCATTGATCGTTCCAATGTTGATGGGCGAAGAAGCCCTTGGCGGCATCGCTGTGTATTCGCAATCTCCCCGGCAGTGGAGCGAAGATGAAATTCGTTTACTTTCCCTGCTTGCCAACCAGACTGCTATTGCCATTGAGAATACCCGCTTATTCAAAGCTGAGCATACTATCCGCAAGCGCGCCGAGGCATTGCATCTGCAAACAATAAAACAGGCTCAGGATATTACCCTCGCGTATGATGCGACCATCGAAGGCTGGTCTCATGCGCTCGATTTGCGCGATAAAGAGACCGAAGAACACACTCTGCGCGTTACCAACCTGACGTTGCAACTAGCACAAGCTATTGGAGTAAGCGACTCAGCATTAATACATATACGGCGCGGCGCATTACTCCATGATATTGGAAAAATGGGCATCCCCGATACTATTCTGCGCAAATCAGGGGCATTAAGTGATGATGAATGGGCAATGATGCGCCAGCATCCGCAACTTGCCTACGAGATGCTGTCTCCCATTGTTTATTTGTTGCCTGCGCTGGATATTCCATATTGTCATCATGAAAAATGGGATGGTACAGGTTACCCGCGCGGACGAAAAAGGGAAGAAATTCCACTGGCGGCGCGCATCTTTGCCATAGTAGATGTCTTTGATGCGCTGACCAGCGATCGTCCTTATCGCCCCGCATGGACGACGAAAGAAGCCGTCGAGCATATCCGCCAACAGGCTGGCTCGCATTTTGACCCAAAAGTTGTAGATGTGTTTTTAAGATTAATCGGTAAGAAATAACAGGCGATGCGCTTTGCGTGAAGCAATCTCTGATAAGGGATATGAACAGCCTCACATCCTCGCTTCACATCTCGGCTGTTATCTGGTTTCTGAACCCGATCTTTACCCGCCCCTAATCATTGTCCGCTCCGCCAACCCCGCACGATCCAGAATGCGGATTTGATGTTTGTTCATTTCTATCAACCCCGCCTTTGTCAACTCGCGGATGACGCGGCTTAATACATCTGGCACCGTGCCGAGATGTGCCGCCATTTCTGTTTGATTTGTCCAGCGGCGACGTTCGATCACATCGCCATCGGTGGAGGCCAACAATAGTTTGGCAAAACGTGCTTCAACCGTCTTAAGTGAAAGATCCGATGCCAGCGTGACCAGACTGATGATCTTATCCGCCATGTTGCCGATGATCTGCAATGCCGTCAGCGGATGTTTCATCACCACTTCTTCCAGCGCATGGCGTGGGATGAGCCAGATACCCGATTCTTCCAATGCCACTGCCGTAACAGGGTTGGGGCGTATCGCCAGCACACCGATTTCATTAAAGATCTCGCCAGCGTCTAAAAAACGCAACACTTGTTCCCGTCCATCGGATGCGGTTCGCAGGGCTTTCAATGAACCGTATTGCAGGTAATACAAATTGGATTCAGTATCGCCCTCCCAAAATACGACTGCATTAGGCGGGAAGACCTTCCACTTTGCGCTATCTGTTAGTTTTATCATCGCATCCTCATCTAGCCCATGCAGGAATTCAAATGTATGCAGGCGCTTGAGAAGCAGGTTGAATTTGGCGGATTGATTTTCCATATGATTAGTTTACACGGTCAGCCGCGCAATTGCAAAGAGACAATTTGTTGCTCAGTTGAAATCGGGCGTTGTTGATATAATAAAAATATTCATTCAGAGATATTCAATGTTCCAACGTCTTCAAGTCCAATTCAGCTTCCTATTCACAGCATTTGTCCTGCTGGTGATGGTTTCTGTCGGCATTACGTATTGGGGCTTGCAAACCCAGGGACAGGATGCGTTGGTCATTAACTTGGCAGGGCGTCAGCGGATGCTGGTTCAGCAGATGACGCGGCTTGCGTTTCAATTGGGAAATGGGGATGATTCTGCGTCTGCCGCTTTGCAGGAATCTGAACAAACCTTCAGCCAGACCTTGTCGGCTTTACAGCATGGGGGAAGCGCGCCATATTTGGCAGATAGTGTTATCAATTTGCCAGCGACAAGCGACCCGCAGATTCAGACGGCATTGCGCGAGGTGGAGTCCAGTTGGAGACAATATCGTTCCACCCTGGAGACGATGACCGCCGCCAGTAATTCATATTCACTACAAACAACCCTCGAACTGCAATCCAATGACCTTGTTCGAAAGGCGGATGCAGTGGTGAATTTATATGAAGCGACTTCAACTGCCAAAGTGAATCGCTTGCGCGCCATTCAGGTAACATTTTTAGCAGGCGCGTTGGTGTTGCTGGTAGTCGGCGCATGGATGACGCGCCGCTCGCTGTTGAATCCGCTTCAGGTGTTGGGATTGGCGGCAAAAAGACTCGGGGAGAATCAGCTTGATGCACCGATACAGGTTGAAGGTCCAGAGGAGATGCGGGCGTTGTCAGATGCGTTCGATGAAATGCGTACCCGTCTCCAGGTCACACGCAATGAACTTATCCAATTGAATATCACACTGGAACAACGCGTTGCACAGCGCACACAGGAACTCGAAACGCTCAACGAAGTCAGCCGTGAAATTTCTTCGCGGCTCGATATTCAACAGGTGTTAAACTCGGTCACTGAAAAGGCGCGCGCGTTGCTGGGCGGTGAAGCGGCGGCGTTGTGTCTGGTGGATGAAAGCCAGCATTGGCTGAAACTTCAAACGTTGAGCGGACCCAAACATGCGGTCGTTGGTAACATGACGCGCGTAGATAATGAGTTTGCCAACGCCGTGTTAGCGGGTGAAGGTGCCATGATCTGTGGTATGAGTTCATGCCAGGGCGGATGCCGCATGTTGGCGGATGAATATCGCACCAGCCATTTGGCAGCGCCGCTTCGCATTGGCGACCGTGTGATCGGAGCGTTGTGTGTGGGCAGCCTCGCGCAAAATCAATTCGCAAGCGAGTCTGCGGATATGCTGACCAAACTGGCAAACGTCGCTGCGATCGCGCTGGAAAATGCGCGTTTGTTTGCGCAGGCGGAGCGTGTGGCCACGCTGGAAGAACGACGTCGCGTTGCCGCAGAGATGCACGATGGGCTGGGACAAACGCTCAGTTACCTTGGTTTGATGACCGATCAGGTGGTTGAGTTCCTTTCCGATGGAGAGGAAGGTGCGGCGCTGGAACGTCTGCGGAAAACGCGGGAGACAATCGGCAAAGCCACGAGCGATGTGCGCCGCGCGATTAACAGTTTGATGGATGAGACTCCCGCAAACAAGGATTTATGGACACGCCTGCGTGAGACACTGGATGAAGTCGCCTCACAACATGGCTTGGAATCGGTCTGGCGTTCTGACGTCGACTCTGCGCCTGAACCCTCTCCTCAAACTGCGGAGCAGGTCTACAACATCACGCGCGAGGCATTGGTCAATGCGGCGCGCCATGCGAATGCGAAAAGTGTCAGCGTGCAGGTGGGTCAAAACAATGGAAATTATTTTGTGATTGTTGAAGATGACGGAAATGGTTTCGATCCATCCCAAGCCGCGCCGAGCGGGCATTTCGGTTTGCAGATCATGCAGGCGCGCGCAAAGCATATTGGCGGGGAGATCAGTCTCCAGTCCAGGCAGGGAAGCGGGACGCGCGTCACATTGACATGGCAGATGGAGAAGGAAAATTAAAATGGAACGAGTCCGTGTGTTATTGGCTGACGATCATGCGCTCTTCCGTGAGGGGTTGGCGGGTATCATCGGCTCACAGCCTGATATGCAAGTAGTTGGCGAAGCCAACGATGGTTTGGAAGCGTTCATCAAAGCACAGGAATTAAAGCCCGACCTGATTCTGATGGATGTGCAAATGCCAGGCATGGATGGCATTGAGGCGGTGCGGCAAATTAAACAAGTTCTGCCAGAGACAATCATCGTGATGCTGTCTGTGCGCGGTGACGATGAGATGCTTTTCGAAGCGCTCAAGAATGGGGCACAGGGTTATCTGTTGAAAGAGATTCGTTCGCAGGCGTTGCTGGAAATGTTGCGCGGCGCTTTACAGGGCGAAGCCGCTTTGTCGCCGAACCTGGCTGGGCGTGTGCTCTCGGAATTTCGGCGCTTGAGCAAAGGCGGAGTCCCTGAGAAGGAAGATGACAGCGGATTGACGGAGCGCGAACAGCAGGTCTTATCCCAGGCGTCCAACGGCGCGACGGATAAGGAGATTGCCGCGGCGTTGAATATCAGTTTGAATACAGTCAAGACACATATAAGGAATATCTTGTCTAAATTGCATGTGTCCACACGGCGCGAGGCAACGCGGGCGGCGAAAGCGAAAGGCATTTTGTAAACCGCAGAAAACGTAGATCACGCTTTGAGCGTGACGGTCACGTTACAAACGTGACCTACTCAAGAGAACTAATTCTTTCTGAAAAAAGAGTGATTCCCAAATCACTCTTTTTTCATTCCAAAGGCGGGATGGGGGAGGATGGGATTACAGATTGATTCCAAGTATCCTTCGGGGAAACTTTGTTCGATTTATCACATATGGTCATATCAAAACCACGTGTCCTGTTGATCAGTTCCCAACAACTCTTCGGCGAAAGCATAGAGATGGTTTTGCGCGCCGAAAAAGAAGTGGAGTTGATCGGTCCATGGAATCTGAGCGACAGGGATATTTGCGAACGGCTGGTTGAAGTGCATCCATCTGTGGTCGTGATTGCCGATGAAAACCTGCAAAGCGAGACTGCGGCAGAGTTGACAAAAGCCATCATCGAACAACATCCAGAAATATCCGTGATCCGTACTGCGTTGAATCAAAACGTGTTCCGAATTTTTTCCACATACACATTGCCTGCACGAGGCGACAATTTGCTTGAAACGATACGCGGTTGTATCAGCCCTGCCCAGAAAACGGATGAATCCAATCCTTTATAAACAGCGGAATAAATTATCCGCTTGATCATAATCAGGAGTTTGCAAACCTATGAGAAATGACAAATACAAACAACGAACACATTTCTTGTCCATTGTGGTGCTCGCATTTTTCCTGTTCGGATGCAGTACTGCGCATGAGGGAAATATCGAACCCGCTTCAGCACAAGACATTGCCGCTGGCAATGCTGAGGAGGGGCGGAAATTATTCATGGGCTATACCCACTTGGAGAATGAGGGTCCTCCATGTATGGGTTGTCATAGCGTAGGCGAAAATGGATTACTCGGCGGCGGTGCATTGGGACCGAACCTGACTAACATTTCCACAGAACGCAGTGACGAGGAGATTATCGGAGTCCTGTCCAATACGGGGACGGTCATCTCGCCAGTCATGCAACCGATCTATGCGGTTGACCCGCTGACGGCGGAGGAGCAAGCCGACTTGCTGGTTTTCATGAAGTCATCCGCTGGCGAACCTGAAACGGATAAGGAGTTGCTGGTGCTGGGTATCAGCATTCTTGGCACACTTGGCGCGGCGATTGTTTTGGGGTTTGTATACCGTAATCGTTTGCGGAGCGTTCGCAGGGCATTGGTGAACAAAGCAGAAAAGGAGTTGTTATGAGCAATTGGATCGAAGAAATTTCAAACCCGCAAGCCCGCCAGTGGGAAGAGTTTTATCGCAATCGCTGGCAACACGACCATGTGGTGCGAAGCACGCACGGTGTGAACTGCACAGGCAGTTGTTCGTGGATGATTTACGTCAAAGATGGAATCGTCACATGGGAATTGCAGGCGTTGGATTATCCCGTTCTGAACAATGGACTGCCACCCTATGAGCCGCGCGGTTGTCAGCGTGGGATTTCGTTCTCGTGGTATCAGTACAGCCCCATCCGTGTGAAGTATCCATACATGCGCGGCGTGTTGATGGATTTGTGGCGAAAAGCCAAAGAGACGCACAAAGACCCCGTCGAAGCGTGGACAGCCGTCATTGAGGATGAAGCGGGGCGTAAGGCTTTTCATCAAGCGCGTGGCAAGGGTGGTTTCCGTCGTGCGACATGGGAAGAGTCGCTGGAGATCATCGCCGCGTCCACGATGTACACGATCAAAAAATATGGACCCGACCGTATCATCGGGTTCTCGCCGATTCCCGCCATGTCCATGTTGAGTTATGCGGGCGGAAGCCGCTTCATGCAATTGCTCGGCGCAGTGAGCATGAGTTTTTACGATTGGTACAGTGACCTGCCGCCAGCCAGCCCCGAAGTGTGGGGCGAGCAGACGGATGTCGCCGAAAGCGCCGACTGGTTCAACTCGAAATTCATCGCTTCGGTCGGTTCGAACATGAGCATGACGCGCACGCCCGATGTGCATTTCGCGGCGGAAGCGCGACACAACGGCACGAAGCTGGTGGTGTTTGCGCCCGACTTCAATCAGGTTGCCAAGTATGCCGATTGGTGGGTTCCCGTCAATGCGGGGCAGGATGGCGCGTTCTGGATGGCGGTCAATCATGTCATCATGAACGAATACCATTATCAGAACCCGACGCCGTACTTTTTGGATTACCTGCGTCAATACTCCGATGCGCCGTTTTTGATTGATCTCAACGAAGTAGATGGAAAGTATGTGCCAGGTCGCATGGTGCGGGCTGGTCAGGTGGAACGCACCAAGGATGTTGAAAACGGCGAATGGAAATTTTTGGTGTGGGATGAAATCAGCCATGCGCCGCGAATGCCGCAGGGTAGTCTCGGATTCCGCTGGCAGAAGGAGAAGGGTCATTGGAATCTGGAACCGAAAGACGGTCTGGATGGAAGCGAGATTCGTCCGCAACTCACGTTCCTGGGCGACTCGAGCGAGCAACTCTCCGTTTCGTTTGCGGAATTTGGCGAAGGCAAATCCTTCCAGCGCAATATCCCCGTTCAATATATTGAAACCCTTAATGGCAAAGTGGCGGTGGCGACTGTCTATGATTTGTTGATGGCGCAATATGGCGTGGGGCGCGGACTCGAAGGCGATTATCCCGCCGACTATGACGATGAAAATCTTTCCTACACGCCCGCGTGGCAGGAACGTTACACGGGCATTGACCGTCAGACCGTGATTCAATTTGCGCGTGAGTGGGCGACCACCGCCGTCAAGACCGAAGGCAAGTGCATGATCATCATCGGCGCGGGCGTCAATCACTGGTATCACAACAATCTTATTTATCGCGCCTGCATCGGCACGTTGATGTTGACGGGTTGCGTGGGTCGCAACGGCGGCGGATTGAATCATTATGTGGGGCAGGAAAAGTTAGCCCCTGCCGCGCCGTGGGCTTCGATCGCTTTTGCTTTGGATTGGCAGAAGCCGCCGCGCCAAATGAACACGCCTTCCTTCCATTATGTGAACAGCGATCAGTGGCGATATGAACGCACCTATACCGAACCTCAACCTGTTTCACGTCCTGACGGTGAATCTCACCGTGACATGACTCAAGAACACACGCTCGATGCGAACATCCGCGCCGTGCGGATGGGATGGTTGCCGTCGTATCCGCAGTTCAACGTCAGCTCGCTGGAAATTGTCAGAAAGGCGGAGCAGGCTGGGGCGAAGTCGGATGCGGAAATTCGTCAATGGGTGGTTGAGCAGTTGAAGTCAGGCGAATTGAAGTTTGCGGTACAGGATCCCGATGCTCCCGAAAATTGGCCTCGTGTGTGGTTCATTTGGAGAGGCAATGCGCTCAACGCCAGCGCGAAGGGACAGGAATATTTCTTCAAGCATTATCTCGGCACGCACCATCAGATCATTTCGGAGGAAGTGGACAAGAGCCATTTCAATGAAGTGACGTACCGCGATGAAGCGCCCGAAGGTAAATTTGATTTGGTGGTGGACATCAACTTCCGCATGGACACGTCGGCGTTGTATTCGGATATCGTGTTGCCGACGGCGAGTTGGTACGAAAAGGATGACTTGAACAGCACCGACATGCACTCGTTCATTCATCCGTTGCAGATGGCAGTGCCGCCCTCATGGGAATCAAAATCGGATTGGGATATTTTCAAAATATTGGCGGGCAAGGTCAGCGAGTTGGCACAGACGCACATGCCCGAACCCGTGCGTGATTTGGTTGCAATGCCGCTTCAACACGATACACCCGCAGAGATGGCGCAGGCGCACATCCGTGATTGGGCGAAGGGCGAATGTGAACCCATCCCTGGCGTGACCATGCCGAACTTTGTTTTGACCGAGCGAGATTATGTCAACTTGGGCAAGCGGTTTATTTCGTTTGGTCCCAAAGCGCAAAAGGAAGGCTTTGCCATTCACGGCATTCACATTCCAATCGAAGATCTGTATCAGGAATTGTTGGATAGCAAACCGACGACGACATGGAACGGTCAGACCTATCCTTCGTTGAATGTTGCGAAGGATGCGGCAAACGTCATCCTGCACCTTGCGCCCGAGACGAATGGGGAAGTGGCGTATCGCGCCTTCCAAGCCGAGGAAGAACGCATGGGCTTGAAACTGACCGACCTTGCCGAGCCCACCCGCGCCGTGCGAATGGACTTCAAGGATATTACGCGACAGCCCCGCCGCCTGCTCAACAGTCCCATCTGGACGGGCATCATGACGGACGGACGCCCGTACTCGGCGTATACCCTCAACGTGGAACGGCTCGTCCCGTGGCGCACGTTGACTGGACGCCAGCATTTCTATTTAGATCACGAAGGTTATCTGGCGTATGGCGAACATTTGCCCACGTACAAGCCGCGCCCTGATCCGTTGGCGTTTGGCGATTTGGACAAGAGTCACAGCGAAGGCAAGACCATTCAGTTAAATTACCTGACACCTCATGCCAAGTGGCACATCCACTCCAACTATTTCGACAACGACCGCATGTTGACTCTCTCACGCGGACTCGAACCGCTCTGGATCAGCGAGAAGGACGCCAAGGAAATCGGCATCGTGGATAACGACTGGGTCGAAGCCTACAACGATCACGGCGTGACTGTGACACGCGCCATCGTCAGCGCACGCATCCCGCCTGGGATTTGTATCCTCTATCATGCTCCAGAACGAACCGTGAGTTTGCCCAAGTCACCCATGCGCGGCAACAAACGCGCAGGCGGACATAACAGTCCCACGCGTATTCACCTCAAGCCTTCGCTCATGGTCGGCGGTTACGGACAATTTACTTACGCGTTCAACTACTGGGGTCCGACAGGCGTCAACCGCGACACGTTTATTCTGGTGCGCAAACTGCCTGGGAAGCCTGAGTTCTAAAAACCTTAACCACGAAGGGCACTAAGTGTCACAAAGGAAAACCAAAAGATTTTACTTCGTGTACCTTCGTGACCCTTTGTGGTGAGAAAAGGATAAAACATTATGAAAATCCGATCACAAGTTTCAATGGTATTTCATCTCGATAAATGTATTGGCTGTCACACATGTAGTATCGCCTGCAAGAACATCTGGACTGACCGTGAAGGCGCGGAGTATATGTGGTGGAACAATGTGGAGACCAAGCCTGGCGTTGGGTTCCCGACTCAATGGGAAGACCAGGAAAAATATCACGGCGGCTGGGAACTTGAGGACAAGCCGAAGAATCCCGAATTGAAGTTGAAACTGCAAAACCGTTTGCAGACCTTCACCAACCTGTTCTCCAACCCTGCCATGCCCACGATGGACGATTACTACGAACCGTGGACGTATAAATACGGCGACCTGTTCAACTCCCCACTTGGCGATGACCAACCCACGGCGCGTCCCATCTCGCGCATTGACGGCAAACCAATTGACATCCAATCGGGTCCCAACTGGGATGACGACCTCGGCGGTTCCAACATCTATGCCGCCAACGACCCATTGCTCGCAAGTATGACCGCCGAAGAAAAACAGCGTCTCTTTTCCATCGAGCAACTCTTCTACTTCTACATGCCGCGCATCTGCAACCATTGTTTGAATGCGGCTTGTGGTGCGGCGTGTCCGTCGGGTGCTATTTACAAACGCGCTGAAGATGGCGTGGTACTCATCAATCAAGACAAGTGCCGTGGCTGGCGCATGTGCGTTTCGGCATGTCCTTACAAAAAGACCTATTACAACTGGTCAACGGGCAAATCTGAAAAATGTATCCTGTGCTACCCGCGCCTCGAATCGGGACAAGCCCCCGCCTGCTTCCACTCCTGCGTGGGACGCATCCGCTATTTGGGCGTTTTGTTATATGACGCCGACCAGATTGAAGACGCTCTCAAAGTGCCTGATGATCAACTCGTCGAGCGTCAGCGGGAGATGATCCTCGATCCGCACGACCCGAAAGTTGTTGCCGCCGCAAAAGAAAGCGGCGTCCCCGACGGTGTGATCACCGCCGCGCAAAACTCGCCCGTCTATCGTTACGTCAAGGAATGGGAACTGGCTCTGCCGCTTCATCCTGAATATCGCACGTTGCCGATGTTGTTCTACGTGCCGCCGCTACTGCCCATCCTCAATGCGACTGGGGCAAATGGCACACAACGCGTCGAAACCGATTTGTTCAGTTCGCTGGAGAACGCCCGCGTGCCTGTCCGTTATATGTCGCGCACATTATCCGCTGGCAAGGATGAGCTGGTCATCAAGTCTTATCAAAAGATGATCGCCGTCCGCATTTACAAACGCGCCGAAACGGTCGGCGATGTGACGAAAGAAGAAGCCGACGCCGCCCTCGCCAAAGCGGGCATGACCGCCGAAGAAACCGAAGCCATTTACCGCCTGACATCCCTGCCGAACTATGGCGAGCGCTTTGTCATCCCGCCCTACAGCCGCGAAGGCGACATTGAGGAATTGTACGATCCGCAACAGCGCAAAGCAGAGGCTGGATTTGGCAAAAGCTCAGGCGCACAGAGAGGTTTGTAAGCCATGTCCAAAGATTCAACATCCATGTTGTTTGATGCGTTTGCCGAGTTGCTGGAATATCCGTCTGCCCAAACGAAGGAAAAGGCTCAGGGTTTTTTGGAGCAGGTTCAGGTCCCGCCTGAAGCGGCAGAGGAGTTGGAAAAATTCGCCCGTGCCATCGGTCAGATTTCCCTCGACCGAATGCAGGAAGTGTTCACCATCACCTTCGATATGCAACCCGTTTGTTATCCGTATGTCGGGTATCACCTGTTCGGTGAAAGTTATAAGCGCGGCGCATTCATGGCGCAATTGAATGAGGCGTATCATGCCATCGGCTACTCTGCGGGACTGGAACTGCCCGACCATCTTGCCGTGATCCTGCGCTTCATTGGGTTGGACTCAAACAACAGTGAAGGCGAATTTTGTCAGGCGTTGCTCGGCAGTGGCGTGTCCCCCGCGTTGGAAAAAATGCTCAAGGTCTTTGGCGCGGAAACTGAAAACCCTTACTTCTGGCTTCTCTCGGCGCTTCATCAGTTGCTTGTCGGCGCCCATGAAAAGGAATTGACCCATGCTTGATATCATGCTCTTTGTTGTCTTCCCGTATGTGGCGCTTGCCATCGGGATCGTCGGGACGATCTATCGTTATCGGACCAACCAATATTCTTTCACCAGCCTGTCTTCGCAGTTTCTCGAAAACGACTTGCAGTTTTGGGGTTCGACGCTCTGGCACTATGGCATCCTGCCGACCACGTTCATTCATCTGGCGGGTTTTGCCATTCCCAAGGTGATGTTTGCCCTGCATAGCACGCCTGAGACCCTGTACCTTGCTGAAGTAGCTGGCAAGATATTGGGCATCATGGCGCTGGTGGGGGCGGGCATTCTGCTTTATCGGCGTCTTACCTCTTCAAAACTCCGCGCCATCACCACGCCCGTGGATTGGTTCATCTTGAGTCTGTTGTTTGGTCAGGTGTTTTTTGGTCTCATCCTTGCCTTTGTGTATCGCTGGGGCGCGACGTGGTTTATCCACACCTCCACGCCCTGGATCGCCTCGCTGACTGTGTTTCAGCCCGCGCCGCAATTTGTCACTGCTTTGCCGCTGTCACACAAAGTCCATTTTCTGGCGGGCTTTCTGTTGTTCGCGCTCATGCCGTTCAGCCGATTGGTACATATCGCCGCCTTCCCGTTCTCGTACATGTGGCGTCGCTTCCAACTCGTGATTTGGACTCGGCGGAAGGCAAGTTCGTAACCCTCACCCTAGCCCTCTCCCGAAGGGAGAGGGGACAGACTCCCTTCTCCCTTCGGGACGTTTTGCATAGGTAAGTCATTTATGTGGAATAAAATAACCAGCACGATTCAAAACGGGATCCGCGACCTCTTCCCCGCCTACTTCGCTCTCGTCATGGCGACAGGGATTGTATCCATCGCCTGTCACCTCGTGACCTTGGATTTTCTCGCCTTCCCGTTGTTTTACCTCAACCTGTTCTTCTACATCGTTCTTTGGATGTTTACCCTGGCGCGTCTCATTCGCCATCCCGAGCGGATCTTTAGCGATATTTCCAATCATCGCATCGGTTCGGGCTTCCTGACGATTGTCGCCGCCACCAATGTGCTTGGCAGCCAGTTTGTCGTTCTTGAAGTCAATCAGACCGCCGCCCTCATCCTCTGGGGGCTGGGGCTGCTCCTCTGGCTTTTGCTGATATATACCATTTTTACCGCCTTCACTGTGAAAGAGGAGAAGCCTACTTTGGAAGAAGGCATCAATGGAGGCTGGCTTCTGTTCATCGTTTCCACGCAATCCATCCCTGTGCTGGGCATGTTGCTCGCTCCGCATTTCGAGAAATGGCTGGAGATGTTCACCTTTGCCATGCTGGGTTTTTACCTGCTCGGCTGTATGTTCTACATCCTGATTATTTCATTGATCGTATACCGTTTCATGTTCTTCAAAATTGAAGCCGAAGAGATGAACCCATCCTATTGGATCAACACAGGCGCGGTAGCCATCACCACATTGGCAGGCGCAAATATTCTGCTCAAGGGCACCGCGCCGTTTCTCAGTGATCTGTTCCCGTTCATCAAAGGTTTCACGATCTTCTTCTGGGCGGCGGGCACCTGGTGGATTCCCTATCTGTTCATCGTGGGCGCGTGGCGACACATCTACAAACGTTACCCGCTGACGTATCACCCCGTTTATTGGGGCTTGGTCTTTCCAATGGGGATGTACACGGTTGCCACCTTCCGACTCGCGCAGGCGCTGAAACTTGATTTTCTCATGCTGATTCCGCGCTACTTCATTTACCTTGCCCTCATCGCCTGGGCGCTCACCGCCTACGGCATGTTCTCGCGCCTGATCACCAATTTCCGAAACATACTGACAGACGGATAATGCATCAATGAGCATCCCATCGCCTCTGACTTTCTCAAACCTGGATGAAGCGCTGACCCAAAGCGCGACTCATCACCGCAAGACTTGCCCGCGTCAGGTACTCGGCGCTCGCATCGGACTTTTGGGCGGGTTGCTGCTCGATCTGCCTTTGCCTCAGTCTGACAAACGCCTGCTTGCCATCTCTGAAACCGACGGCTGTTTCGTGGACGGACTCTCTGCCGCGACAGGTTGTCATGTCGGCAGGCGTACCCTGCGCATTGAAGATTTTGGCAAAGCTGCCGTCACCTTTGTGGACACGCTTACCGAACATGCGATTCGAATTCATCCGCGCGCAAGCGCCCGCGAACAGGCATGGGATTACGCCCCTTCCGCCCGCAATAAATGGGAGGCGCAGCTCATCGGCTATCAACATATCCCTGATGAGTTGTTGTTTCACTGGCAATGGGTGGAATTGACCACGCCAGTAAACCAAATCATCGGTCAGGCGGGGAGCCGCGTCAATTGTGAAGCCTGTGGCGAGGAGATTATCAATCAACGCGAAGTGATGCGTGAAGGGATGGTCTTGTGCAAGACGTGCGCGGGTGAGGCGTATTTTCGAGCCGTGTCCATCGCTACAACCCACCTTGCGGTTTGACGCGCCGCCACGAACCGACGATAAAAAGAATCCCCGCGCCCACTTCCGCAATGCGCCCGATCAGCAATGCATCTGGAAACCCTGATTGCAGCGCGGTGGCAAATATTCCAGCGTTGAGCAAGGCAAAAGAAAGCCAGACCAAGCCCACAGGTCCGCGTGGAGAGCCGCTGCTAAAGCGTGGAATGATCCAAAAGGCGACGCCCATCGCCAGTTGGATAAGCCAGCCCGTTAGCAGGAATTCCACATGCAGCGGGAAGAGATTCCAGACGGGCGGATAAAATGAAATTCCTTTTTGGGCGAGGATCAATGCGCCGATGAAAAGCCCGAGTAAAAGATGAATCAACGAGGCGCGGATAAACCAGACACTTAAGCGCGGCATTTATTTTTCCCTGACCCGCTGCCATGTGTTGAATACAAACAACAGCCCCGCCAGAAATTGCAAGGTGGCTGAGAGCACCAACGCCCATCCACTGAGGGGATTGGGTTGGGTGGATTGAAGCGGTTCGGCAATGGCGCGGAGCAATAAACCGCTGTTGAGCAGGGTGTACGTCCACCAGCCGAGGGCTTCGTATCCGCGCGGTTTTTCGATTGAATATTTTGGGAACATCCAAAGGGCTACGCCAAAGATCAGTTGGGTTAGCCAGCCAAAGACCAGCAGATGAATGTAGACGGGAAAGAAGCCGTTTTTGAAACCCAGCGCCAGCAGAACGCCAAGCGCGAGTGCCAACGCCAGACAGATCATGGCAGTTTTGATGAATGTGCGGGTGAGTAATGGCATGGCGATTATTATAAAGGAGCGTCCAATGAAAATCAAAGCGGTAAATACGATTTTATATTGCAAAAAATGGGACGAGACCGTTGCATTTTATCGCGATGGATTGAAACTGCCGATCCTTTCCTCGAACGATTGGTTTGTGGAATTCAAACTGAATGAAATGACAAGGCTGAGCGTGGCGAACGAGTCGCGGGCATCCATAAAGAGTGGCGATGGAAACGGCGTGACCATCAGCATTCAAATTACCGATATCGAGCAAATGCAGGCAGATTTGCTGGAGGCGGGCATTAACCCTTCGCCTGTCAAAGAAGTGTGGGGAGCGATGGCGATTTACGTCCGCGACCCCGAAGGAAACAGGCTCGAGTTTTGGGCGGGGCGGGCGAAAGCGTAAATTGGCAACGTGGAGTTTGATTTCCGAAGAAAGGAGTTAACATGGTTCGTCCAAAATCTCCCGTGCGTCTTGATTGGATAGACCCTGCATTCTGCTCGCTCGAGTACCGCTTGAAGATCATTGGTCGTTTGCCGTTCTTCAAACATTTGCCTGCCGAGGCGATTTCAAAAATCAATACTGTATTTCAAGACCGTGATGTTTCCACCGATGAACGGATTTATTTCGAGGAGGATGAGGCGGATCACTTATATCTCGTGGCAATGGGAAAAGTAAAACTGGTACGGAATACCGCCTCGGGGCGCGAGGTGTTTCTGGATATCTTGCACGGCGGAGATTACTTCGGCTCTCTCTCGACTTTTGGCGGGCGCGCCCACACAGAAACTGCCATCGCTCAGACCGATTGTTGCATTCTTCAAATTTCCTCTGAGGATTTTGAGACGGTTCTTACGGAGTATCCTGATGTAACTCGCAAGGTACTTGAAGCGGTCAGCCAGCGGTTGACAGAATCGCAGGAGATTGTCAAGCAGTTAAGCGCATACACAGTTGAACAACGGATTGCATCCGCGCTGCTGCGTTTGGCTCGGAAACTGGGTGAAACGCGCGGACAGGGTGTGCTGATTCAGTTGCCATTTTCGCGGCAGGATCTGGCAGCCATGACAGGTTCAACAACCGAGACGGTCAGCCGCGTCATGAGTCGTTTTGCTGAGGATGGACTGGTTAAATCGGGACGCAAATGGGTGACGATCATGGACACGAAACGCTTGGAGGAACTGGTGAAAAAGAGTGCCGTTAATTGATCTGCGTCATGTAAATTGTGCGTGGAAATGTGTATAGTAAGAGTATAAACATTCGAAGTCTGAAGGAGATTAACCATGAGTACTTTTACCCAACCTCTACGTGATGAGCATAAGGAGTTGTTTCCGAATGTAGATCACATCCGTCAGGTCGCAGAGCGGCTTGATATCGCGTCCATCACAGAGACGCGAAAAGGTGTGGATGAAGTTTATGAATTTCTTGCCCACCATCTCAAGCCCCATGCTGAAGCGGAAGACGCTGCGCTGTATCCTGTAGTTCAGAAAGTGCTCGGCAGTCCAGACGCCACCAAGACCATGAGCCGCGACCATGTTGAAATCGGCAGTTACATCGAAGAACTGGAAACGTTGAAAAAGAATTTGGGCAATTCGCAATTAGCATTCAAACAGACAAAAGCTTTGCAGCGCGTGTTGTACGGTGTGTACGCGCTTGTCAAGCTTCACTTTGCCAAGGAAGAGGAAGTCTACTTGCCTATTCTTGATCAGCACCTGACGCCCGAATCCGCGCAGCAGATGTTCGAGGCGATGGAAGACGCGGCACACAAAGCTAAACACGCCGCACACACCCACTAACTGACGATGCGGACATGATGCCTAAAGTTCTCTACTGTGCAGATAGGTGTAAAGACCAGTTGCAAGTGTAGTAAGAAACATTGGGGAAAGAGATGGTATAGTGTATCTGTGGCTCAAACAAACCACTTATCTTTAATCTAGCGTAGAGATGATAATTACCACAGAGGAAGATTAAATTTATGGTTCAAAAGGAGATTTAATAATGGATGAAAAAACTACAGTAACGATAGATGTACGGCAGATTCCGCCGCCGCAACGACACCCGACGATCTTTCAGACCTTCGATGGTTTGACGCCAGGGCAGAGTTTTATTCTGATCAACGATCATGATCCGAAACCTCTTTACTATCAGTTCCTTCATGAGCGCGAAGGACAATTCGGTTGGGAGTATCAGGAAGAAGGTCCCGAAACCTGGCGGGTACAAATCAGCCGCATTGCTGGAGCCAATGTGGGGCAGGCGTAGCCGTCTTGCCCGGCATGGCATCCCGAGGCTTCTGCTGATAGTCTCTGCGGCGAACTTCAGTATCCATGACAAATATATTATTCGGACTCAAGACACGTCCGCGAGTCCAGACAGAACATATTGGAAAGGATTCAAAAAATGAAAATTACAAACCTTTTGGAAAACCTTACGTTTGGGAGTAAAGACTCTCACGCTGAACCGCTTCACGCTGACACACACGGACGCGCGATACTTTTCACGCTCAAACCAGAGCAATCCATCCGCGAACACAATGCGCCCAGTTCGCCGTTTTTTGTGGTGATACTAAAAGGACAAGGTGTCTTCACTGGCGGCGATGGCGTTGAACATGCCTGTGGACCCAATACGCTTCTGGTATTTGACGCGGGCGAACAACATGCCATCCGCGCTATTGATGAATTGGTCTTCGTGGGCTTTTTGCACGGAGCTCCAGGCGCTCAAAAATAAATTTCTGTCTGTGCTAAATGAATCACAGGATCTATTCGCGACACTGAAGGCAACAGGTTTGAATTTTGGATGGGGCGGGCAAAGGCTTAAGTTGCGTGTGCGCGATGGCAAATGGGTTTTGGAAAGAACTAATTCAAAAAGACGTTGAAGTTGGGAATAAATCCTTCTCTTTTCATTCCCCAGGCAGGATGGGGAGGGATTTAACCGCGCCTTATCATTTAGTATCCTTGTTTTATGAGACATATCAGGCAGGTAAATTACAAAAGGATTAACACTATTTATGCTCATCACTGACGCTCTTTTTGGCGAACACGCCGTCTTCTATCTGTTTCTCGGTCACATTGAGCAGGCGCTTCCCGCATTGGACTCTCTTTCTGCGCTCCAACATCGTTTTGCCGCCTTCGCCTTTGCGCTCGAAGCCCATGCGAGTCTCGAAGACGAGTTGCTCTTCACCGCTCTCGAACCACACCTTGGAACCCAGGCTGGACCTTTGGCGGTCATGCGCTTCGATCATGACCATATCATTGATCTGCTTGGCAAAATCGAATCCGCCGCCGACCTCGACTCTGCGCGAGGGTCTGCGAGGCAACTATTTCCAGTCGTTCATAATCACTTCCAAAAGGAGGAACAAGTCCTCTTTCGCATGGCACTTCAATTTTTGAGCGAAGACGAACTTGCCTCGCTTGGCGGGCAATGGGCAAAGCGACGGACACCTCTAATTGGGTTGGATGTACCATAATCCTTGCGATATAACGAACTGGAATTTAATGGGGCGATAAACTAATCCGTTTTCCCGTTGGAAGATTGCAAATCACTCCCTTTTCATTCTTATGGAATGACTGGGAGTGATTTGCAATCTATAGACTTTCCTATAATGTTAAAAAGTATGTAAAGATTTGGGTTAATAATATCTCGTTTGATATGAGGCAGAGAGGAGAGTCCCGATGATGGGATTGTTTTGCATTTGTCTCGCTGGAGGGGTTTGTGTACCGATGCTTCTCGAAGGGTGAATGGGGGATTCATACGCAGATGACTCAAACACTCTTTCACCAAAGGAGAATTCACATGCTTTACCACCTTGCTGTTTACCTGCACATCATTTTTGTTTTTGGATACCTGCTGGCGCACGGAGTCTCGGCGGCGATTTCGTTCGCCCTCAAAAAGGAACGCGACATCAACCGCATCCGCGCCCTGCTCGACCTCTCGGCGGCTTCGTATCCCGCAGCGACCGACTCAATGTATGCCTTCCTGCTGTTCGGAATCATCGCTGCGTTTCTCGGCGGCTGGTGGGGGCGCGGTTGGGTGTGGACGTCTCTCTTCCTCGGCGTCGTCATCGTCGTCCTGATGGCAATCTTCGGCGCGGGCATCTACGGTGAAGCGCGCAAAGCGGCAGGGACTCGCTACAACGTCAAAGGGAAGTGGTTCCCGCCCGAACCCGCCAAAAGCGATGAAGAAGTCTTTGCGATTCTGGCGAAGACCAATCCCGTTTTGCTCACCGTCATCGGCTACGGCGGATTCGCCATCATCACCTGGCTGATGACCGCCAAGCCATTTTAACCATGTATACCATCTACTATACTCTCATCGGCATCGTTGCATTCTTCATCGCTGCCCTCGTCCTCGGCGCGTGGCTGCGCAGTCACCGCACCAAAGCCGACGCCGAAAAATCCAGTCGCGTCATGCACTTCCTCTTTTTCGCGGGTCTGGTTGCGCCGCCCATCGTCGGCATCTTCTACCCAGGTCTGGCGCGCTTTGACGCGCTTCTCAGTCTCCCCTCGCTTCCGTTCAAGCCGTTCTTCCTCGCGCTCGGCATCCTCCTTACGATTCCAGGTCTGTACTTTCTGGCGATCACCAATAAACTGCTGCGTTCCCTCGGAAGCGGCACCAACGCCTTCATCCTGACCAAGCGCATCGTGGATGACGACATTTACAAGCGGACTCGCAACCCGATGTCGCTTGGCTTCTATCTCTGTTCCCTCGCCTTCGCCTCTTCTTCGACGTTTGTCCTGCTTGCCGCTTCGTTGAGCTTGATCCCCGCCCATGCCTTTTTCCTCAAATACTTCGAAGAACTTGAACTCGAATTGCGCTTCGGTGAGTCGTATCTGGAATATAAGAAGACGACCCCATTCCTCATACCGAGATTTTCAAAATGATCGACATTTCTGCCTACCTCAACCGAATCAACTATCACGGCTCGACACAACCGACCGCCGAGACCCTGCGCGGGATTCATCGCGCCCACCTGCTCGCTGTCCCGTTTGAGAATCTTGATATTCATCTCAACAGACATATCGTTTTGGATGAAGCGGCGTTGTTCGAGAAGATCGTTGTCAACAGGCGCGGCGGATATTGTTACGAGTTGAACGGACTCTTGGCGAGTCTGCTTAGTCAAATGGGATTCAATGTCACCATGTTTTCATCCAATGTGATTCATGACGGCATCCCCGCAGAGATTGACCACCTCACCCTGCTGATTCAACTCGGTGAACGCTGGATCGTGGATGTGGGTTTTGGCGATTCGTCCCGCCTGCCCCTGCGGTTGGTGGAAGAAGAAAAACAGTTCGGCGTGGATTCAACGTATCGCTTTGTGCGCTCGGAGGATCGCTGGTTGTTGCAAAGACTCATCGAAACAGAGGAATGGTACAACGAATATTCCTTCAATGTGAATCTGACCCTATTGGCGTTGAGTGACTTCGAAGAAGCGAATCGGTATTACCAGACCGCGCCCGAATCCTATTTTGTGCAGGGACGCATTTGCTCCCGCGCGATGGAGGATGGCAGGGTTAGCCTGACAGGTCACGAGTTGATCGTCACGCGTAACGGTCAGCGTGAGGAAACGCCGATTGAGGATGAGCAGGCTTTCGTCCGCGCGTTGATCGAGAATTTTGGAATCAGCATTGAGAACAGGTAAGAAAGGAGACATCCCATGAACCTCAATTCCATCTGGTCTGCGCTCGAAGTTGTATACGACATACTCGGTGGTTATGGTTTCGCGGCAATGGATAAAGCCGCCACCGAAATGGAACTCAAGCCTGATTGGTCAACCTGGCTCTTTGCCATCTGGGTCTTCGGCTCGGAACCCATCACCACCGCGAATTTCATGCGGATTTTCCCGTATGGGCTGGCTCGCCTGAATGAGGAACGCTTAGCCTCTGCGGTTCAGCATGGCTATTTGATTTCCGACGGGAAGAACGGATACACCCCCACCGAGTTTGGAATGAAAGCGGCTCATAAAGTGTGGCGCGCGGCGGGCGATTCTCTGGCATCTTTGAAGCCAATGCCCGAAGCGCAAATGGACAAGGCGTTTGATTATCTCGCGCAGATTGGCAAAGCCGCGCTGTCTGCGCCCGAACCCCCGTCGCACTACTTCATGTCCCACAAGCGCGAGAATTATGGACTCCTTCCAATCCTGCATCCGTTGGAAAGATTCATTATTCTCTTCGGCGAATTATCCGCCTATCGCGATGATATGTACGTTGCAACGTGGGGCACGCACGGAGTCGCAGGTCACGCGTGGGAAGTGCTCGACTTTCTATCACAAAGCGATGCAATACCCTTCGACGACCTGCACAGCAAGCTCAGCAGGCGAGGCGTGACGCGCGAAGTCCACGCGGGGGATGTGAAGGAACTCGCCGCGCACGGGTGGGTGGACGAGGATTCGGGGAAGATTCAAATCACATCGGCGGGCAGGCAGGTTCGGGCAGAGGTCGAAGCGGAGACGGAACGTCTCTTCTTCGCGCCGTGGTCGTGTTTGAATGAATCAGAGTTGGATGAGTTGGCGAGTCTCGCAGGTCAATTGCGGGATGGGTTGAAGAAATAGGAGCGTCCATGAGTAACGATGAACCTTCCGAAACGTCACAAAGAAAACAGCAGGTATCAGGTCTCTTTTCTCGAGTCGCGGCTACATTCGACAATGTGGGTCCGCGATTCTTTTCTCATTTTGGGCGCAGGCTGGTTGAACTTGCCTGCATTCCCAATGGCGCTCATGTTCTCGATGTGGCGACTGGAAGAGGCGCGGCTCTGATTCCCGCGGCGGAATCTGTTGGAACACAGGGGCGCGTCGTGGGGATTGACCTGTCCGAGGGAATGGTGCAGGAAACCGCCAAAGAACTTGCGCGCCTGGGTTTATCGTCGAATATCGAAGTGCGCCAGATGGACGCGGAACATTTGCAATTCCCCGACGAGTCGTTCGATTTTGTGCTGTGCGCGTTCGGCATTTTTTTCTTTCCGCAATTGGAACGCGCCATGTCTGAGGTTCGGCGCGTTCTGAAATCCAACGGGCGCATCGGCGTGACGACCTGGGAGAAATCGTGGGACGAACATTGGGGCTGGTTTGACGAACTCGCCAAAAAATATCTTCCTCCCGAACCCAATGCAAGCCAGGGCGCTGATTCGGACACAGTGCCCCAGCCAGTTTTCGATACGCCAGAGGGACTTGAGACAATTTTGAAAGAAGCAGGCTTTGCAGATATTCAGGTCGTCTTCGAAGCGACTGATTTCGTTTACGCCACCGAGGAAGAGCACTGGTCATCGTTATGGTCGCACGGAGCGCGGGCTACTTTGGAGAAAATAGAACAATCCACAGGTGCGGGCGGATTGCAAAACTTCAAGGCGGATGTTTTCACAAAAACCCGATCCATCAAACAAACGGATGGTATTCACCAATTATTTCCAGTTCTTTTCGCTTTGGCAACCAAAGGAGAATAATCATGAACTTGAAATCCATCTGGGCTGATTGCAAAGAATCTTATAACTTGTTCAACAAATCCCTATATTCTGTCTATCACAAGATGCTCGAAGAGAAAACCATCCCGCCGAGATTTTCTGGCTGGGGTCCGTTTGTCCCGATGTTTCCCGATGAGCCGATCACGTTCGACAAGTATCAACGTATCTTTCCCTACGACTCGGAAAAGGCTTTTCACGAATCTTTGTCCGTTGCCGCGCAGGATGGATATTTGACTTTGGAGGAGGGAGCGTATCGCGCAACGAAGGTGGGAGAGGAAGCCACCCTGAGAGGAATGCAAGGGTTGACAGATGTGGCGGCGAGTCTTCAGCCCATGCCACAGGACGAACTCAAACGACTCGTGGATTATCTGATTCGATTGTGTGAAGCCACGACTGCCGCGCCTGAACCCCCGTCGCATTTTTGCCATGCGGTTTATAAAAACTACAAAAGGACTTTTCCGAATGACGCGCCTCCAATGCGCCTGTTCATTCACTACTACAAAGAACTGGATTTCTATCGCACCGACGCGCACGTCGCGGCTTGGCAAATCCACAACATCGAAGGGAATCGCTGGGAGGCGCTCTCCGAAGTCTGGGGCGGAAAGTACAACGCGCTCGATACATTCTATGAAGAATATTCGGATCGCGGCTTCACACGCGACGAGTACGCCCAAGCCTTTCAGGAACTTGTCGAGCGCGGATGGGTTCAACAGGTTGGAGAATCGTATCATCCCACCGCCGAAGGCAAGCGTGTTCGTGAAGAAGCCGAAGCCTTGACCGACAAATATTTCTTCGCGCCGTGGTCGTGTTTGAACGAGTCGGAGTTGGAAGAGTTGGCGAATCTTGCAGGTCAATTGCGGGATGGGTTGAAAAATGCCAAAGGATAAAAAGGAGATATGCAATGACCGATCAAGTTTTTCCCACAGGCAAGTTCACCTATACGGTGGGCGAGTATTCACCTGTTGTTGACATCTACGAGGGAGGAAAAATTACCTTGTCCCTTGAAGGGGAGATCATTGTTGTCAGCAAATATCAGGTGACGGGCGACGTCCTTGAAGTGGAGGATGTTGAAGGATCGTATGCCGCGCCCGAATACGGGGCAGGCAAGTACCGGTGGAATCTCGATGGGAACACATTGACCTTCACATTGGTGGAAGACAAAATGCCTCCGCGCCCTAAATCATTTGCTGTTCCCTGGCATAGAGTCGAGTAATTGCCATATAGCAAATGAAAGCCGAAGAGAACACCTATGAAAAAAAGAAACCCTGAAATACCGTTTGAGAATCTGAGCACGGGCTATAACGGGATTGTGGAGTATCACAACAACTTAGTGCAAGTCCGCTTCACGGTTGCCGGACTTTCGGTCGCCGCCGACGGGTTTCTCGCCAGCGCGTTTTTTCAGACAGGCTCCCCCGATCTCTCCAGGATATTGATCGCAACCCTCGGCTTAATCCTGACATTCATTTGCGGAATGTTGGAACTCCGCACGCTACAACTGCTGATGAAACTCTTAAAGGCGGGATACATGCTTGAAAAGGCAATGGAGTTGGGCGCAGACCAGGGAGTGTTTTCTGTTCTGATGCAATCCCAAATCGTGCCTCGATTCTTGAAGAAGTTATCGAACGCGCCATCAGATCAGGAAAGCAGATTTGTGTTTTCACATTCGGTCATGTTTTGGTTGTTATATATCTGCATCTTCATCTTTTGGATGATCATGTTTGCATTGGCGCTCTTGAACATTGTGTAATTGTCCATTGCAAAAAAAATGATGAGATGAATAAATAATTGCGCATCCTCCAACCATTTCTCATCCAAGCCCGAAGCGACCGTGTCTACACTGATTCAAACATCCGATGGGCGGATGTGGTAAGCGAAGAAAATTCGACAATAATTGAAGTCCAAGCTACATTGTCTGAAGTGAAACCGTAACTGAAAAGAGAAGAGGCAACGCTATGCCATGGTATTCCAAACCCCTCGGTGACGGGATGTGGGCGGACATCCCGTCTGAAGAGATCAAACGCTTCTTCCAACCGCTGTTCGAGTCGGCGGGCAGACCCGCGGAGATGGCGGTCTTCACGCGGCACGAAGAGGGGAACCTGCATTGCGTATGGGTTGCATACTTTTCGCCCGCGGCGGAGTCCGTTGCAAAACAAATGCAGGCAAGTCCATGCAGCCCACCCGCACGAAATGAGTTGAATCTATTGGCAGGCAGTGAAGCAAGTTGGACGGCGTTGTTCGGTGTCGTGTCATAAAAACAGAAAGGAGGCATCCCGAAAAAACTCCGTCGTCTTTTGTTTACCCAAAGGAGAAAAAATGAGTGAATCTACCCCCATCAACGGCGTGGAAGTTGGCGAACTGCTAGAGTTCAAAAACATCTGCGCACAACATCCCGAAAAAGCCGACCGCAATCCCGCGCTTGTCGCGCATTGGGAGGGCGGCTCGCGCTCGCGCGTCGAATTCAAAGGTATGACCGTCCACCTCGGCGCCGACGGCGAATTCAACCCTATGCAGATGTTCCTCGCCACCCTCGCCGCCTGCGACGTGGACTTGATCGCCATGCACGCCTCCTTCCTCGGACTCAAAGTCGAATCGCTTTCGGTGGAGGCGACGGGACATTTCAACGTCCACTCGTACCTCGGTCTGGACGGGGCGCCTGGTTCGGGCTACGACAACATTTCCTACACGGTGAGAATCTCCGTCCCCGACGCGACGCCCGAACAGATCGCGTACTTGCGTGAGCGGTGTGAGCGCTCCTCGCCCGTCGGCGACTCCATGTCGCGCGCGATTCCGTTGAAAATGGAATTTGCTGCAAACACGTAGGGCGAAATTATCCATCTGTTTCTATCCAAGCCAAAGGAGAGACACATGACACACCATCAAAACCTTCCCAAAATTTCACTCGAAGAACTGAGGGTGGAGATCAAAAAAGAATACACCAACGTCGCGCTCGACCCGAACAGGGGCTATCACTTCCACACGGGACGAAAACTCGCCAACCTGCTCGGCTATGACGAAGCCCTCTATGCCGACCTGCCCGAAGCGAACATCGCCTCTTTCGCAGGGACGGGGAATCCGTTTTCTGTTGGTGAGGTGAACGCTGGCGAAACCGTCGTGGACGTAGGCTCGGGCGCGGGATTCGACTCCCTCATCGCTTCGCGTCTGGTCGGACCGTCGGGAAAAGTCGTCGGCGTGGACATGACCGATGAGATGTTGAAAAAGGCGCGGGCGGGGGCTGAGGCGATGGGCGCATTCCATGTCGAGTTCCGCGAAGGACTCGCCGAGTCGCTTCCCATCCCCGATAACTTTGCGGACGTGGTCATCAGCAACGGCGTCCTCAACCTGACTCTCGACAAGACTGAGACCCTGCGCGAGTGGTTCCGCATCCTCAAGCCGGGCGGACGTTTGCAGGTGGGCGACATCCTTGTGGAAAGGGAGGTACCCAATAGCGCTTTGGACGACATCTCGCTGTGGACGGGCTGAATTGCCGGCGCTCTGCTGGATGCAGAGTTGCTCCGCGCCGTGAGCGCGGCTGGTTTTGAAGACGGCAAGATCGTCCACAAGTACAACAGTTACGTGGACACACCCGATCCCTCAGACGCATTGGACTTCGGCACGCAGGGCATCACGTTCCGCGCGCGCAAGCCGATGTGAATTTTCAACCTCAATTTCGAAACAAAAGGAGAAATAAAATGAGCAAACGATTGCAAGTCACCCTGTATGTCATCGCGGCATACTTGACGGTGTTCGGCTTTCTATTTCTATTCCTGCCCCACGTCGCCGAAATAGTACTGTCCAATAAATTGCCCGATGCAGCCTTGAACATGCTCTACGGGCAGTTGACGCTCACCTTCGCATACACAGCGTTTCTCGCCGCGCGCAGCGGAGATGGGACAGGTAAACTATCTCGCGTCATCCTCGCGCTGACGATGGGTCACGTGGTTATCTTCGCCTATCAACTCGCGACAGGCATGTTGAACTTCGCGCAGGCGGGACCTCCCCCTCCCTTAATTATCAATGCGATCTTCACCGTGCTGGTGTTCGTTTTCCGCAAAGACATCAAAGCCTGAGTCAGAGTCAGGGGCTGGTGTTTGCCAGTCCCTGACGGGACCGAAAACAAGACCAAAATGGATCAAATCAAAGCCATTGAAGAAAATGTCCTGACCTACTACAAGGGCATTGCCCGCCTGCTTGACGGGCGCTTCATTGAGAACGATGAAATTGCCTGGTTTATAACGGAACGGCAGAGTCTGTACCGTTTCAACGGAGTCGGTCGCACTGCAACGCGTACGGAGAATTTGCGCGGGCTCGTGGACCCGATCCTCGAGACTTTTCTTTCGAATGGTCTTCCATTTTTCTGGGTGGATTGGCGGGATATTGGCACGCCTGGGCTGGGGGAATATTTGAATTCAAAGAACATTCACCTGGATCACGTCAAGGGGATGCCCGCCATGTTGCGCAAGCTGGACGACCTGCCTGAACTTTCACTCCCTAAAGAGGTTGAGGTGACCTGCGTTCAATCCCAACAAGATCAAGCCGACTGGCTGAATGTCCTCATGGAAGGCTTTGACGAGCCGGAACCAAGCCGCCCCGACTTTAAGCAATTCCTTGCCAACTCGCTCGCAGAACCCGCGCCTGTATTCGAACACTTCCTCGCGCGCCGGCAGGGCGAGCCGTGCGCCATCTCGACCTTGCTCCACGCCGACCAAGGCGCTGGGATTTATCACGTCACAACCTTCCCACCCATCGCAGGCGCGGACTCGGTAAAGCGCTCACGCTCGCCGCCATGCAATCCGCTCGCGAGGCTGGATACAAACAGTCCATTTTATTTGCCACGCCGTCGGGCTTCCCGATTTATCAACAACTTGGATTTGAAACCATCACCACGGCGGATGGTTTTGTTTGGAGCGGCGTTGAGCGAAATACATGATTTTCAAGAGGAGATAAAAATATGACGATTTATGTTCTCATTCACGGCATGTGGCACGGCGGCTGGTGCTGGGAGAGATTAACCCCGCACTTGCGCGAGGCGGGACACATTGCCTACACCCCCACACTAAGTGGACTGGGTGAACGCGCCCAAAAGCAAACCGACATTAACTTGAACACCCAAATTCACGAAATCGTGGATTTGTGCAAAACAAACGACCTGTATGAGGTCGTCCTCGTCGGTCACAGTTCGGGCGGATTCATGGCTCCCGTCGTCGTGGACAAAATCCCCGAGCGCGTCGCGCACATCGTTAATCTCGATGGGATCATCCCTGAAAACGGAAAATCGCTTGCGGATTTAATGAGCAAGACGTGGGACTTCTTCAAGAAGAAAGCGACCGAAAGCGGTGATGAGTGGCGCTGTCCGCCCATTTTGGAATGGACGTTCGGTCTTTCTGGCGCGGACTTGGAGTGGGTGCAATCGAAGTTGACTCCACACCCCTTGAAGACGCTCGCAACGCCCGTCACGCTCGAAAATCCAAAGACGAAATCCATTCCGTCTACGTTCATTCTTTGCTCCGAAGGAATGACGGAGGAAGACATCGCCTCCGAAGAAAAGAAGTTCACGGGGCTGGGGATGAACTTCCGCAGTCTGCCGACGGGTCACGATGCGATGATTACCATGCCGAAGGAACTGGCGGGAATATTGCTCGAACTTGCCTGAATCTTTCCGCCATCTAAAAAATGTTAAACAGGAGAAACCCATGCCTGCCAAACCCGCAGCCCTTCTCGCCAGCCAGACCCGTTTGATGAAATCCAAATTTACCAAGCAGACATATCGTATTTCCATCAGCCTGCCTCTGGCTTCATTCAAAACATCCAACCGCTCGTGGCCCTTCGATAACCCGTTGAAGAAATATCCCATCGTCTATCTCACCGACGCGAATTACTACTTCGGCATGGTGACCGAAATGACCCGCGCCATGTCGTGGTGCGGAGCCACAACCGAAGCGATCATCGTGGGGATTGGCTACCCCGAAGACGAGAATCCGCCCGAAGCATGGCACGACGCGGTGATCGGTCGCACCTACGATTTCACGCCCATGATGGATGAAAAGGCTGACGTTGCGGATTCGAAATGGCTGAAGCGGAAGGTGGTCTCAGGCGGTGCGTCGAAATTCCTGCAGTTCATCAAACAGGAGTTGATCCCCGTCATCGAAAAGGAATTTCCTGCCGACCCGAAAAAGCGCGTCGTCGCGGGACATTCGCTCGGCGGGCTGTTCACCGCTTACGCCCTGTTCACCGAGCCGACCCTGTTCGATACCTACCTGATTTGCAGTCCTTCGCTGTACATGCACGATCGCCTCATCTTCAAACTCGAAGAGCAATACGCCAAGCAGCACAAACGGCTTTCCGTGAAGGCGTACTTGTCAGTCGGTGAATTGGAGGAAGGATCGAGCGACACGATGGTCGGGGATTTGGTTCATCTCGCCGCCATGCTCCAAAGCCGCAAGCACAAAGGCTTGACCCTCCGCAAGCAGATCTTTCCTGACCTCAATCACTGCGATGTCATTGCGCCAGGTTTTCAGGCAGGACTCAAGTTTGCGTTGAAGAGGGAATAACATGACCCAACAAACCCCCACCGTCAACCCCTGGTCGGATGACGACAACTCCGTCTTCCTGCGCCTGCGGATGAAGACCTTCTGGAATTTTGAGTACTTCGAGCGGATCATCCTCCCGCTTCTGAATCTACCCCCAAACGGACGCGTCCTCGACGTGGGCTGTGGAAACGGCGGCATTTCGCTTCTTCTCTCTGACCTCCGACCTGATCTGCAAATCCTGGGCATGGACTTTGAACCCAAGCCTCTCGAAGACGCCCGCGCCTACGCCTCTCGCAACGGACTCGTCAACCTCACCTTCGAGCAGGGCGACGCGCACAACCTGAAATACGACGACGCGACTTTTGACGCGGTTCTCTGTCAGACCGTATTGACTCACGTCCGCGACGCCCAAGCCGTCGTCAAGGAAATGACGCGGGTTCTTAAATCGGGCGGAGTCTTCTTCGCGGCGGAATACACCAACTCCGCGATGGCGAACTATGATAGCGTCCACTTCGAAAAGCGCGATGAGGAATGGTATCGCGAGTATTATCGAATCAATCGGACGTTCATGAAGGGAAAGAAAGCATTGGGGCGCGGCGATGACACTATCGGCGCGCGCGTGCCTTTGCTTGCGACACAGTCGGGACTGGATGTGTACGACGTGCGACTCAACGACCGCGCCATGCACGTCTTCCCGCCGTATCGCCACGAGAAGCAGAGGAATTATCTCGAACTTGCCAAAACCGCCAACACGATTGATAACGATGAAAAATGGCTGAAACTGGACATCGAAACTGTCGTCGCGGGCGGCGGTACGGAAGAGGACGGTCGCTGGTTCCACCACGCGATTGACAGCGCGGGAATCGTCCGCGCGATTGAAGATGGGACGTTCACCGCAACAGGTTCGTTTGCGTTGTATTTGACGTTTGCGCGAAAACCTGATTGAACACGAAGGAGACTACAACTAATGAGGAAATCCATTGGTCGTATGAACACTCTTTCAGAGCAAAATGGAATTTTGTAAACCTGAGCAAATGTAACAAAAGTCATGGAATTTATCTGGTTTTTTGCTAAGATGGTTATAAGGGAATTAACTATGATGGACTAGGAACTTCGCGAGTCAATTGCGGGATGGCACGCTCCGTGTATAAGAAGAAAGTAAAGAATAAACCCAAATAATGTGCCCATAATTGTTGTTTCAGCCTAAAGGATAAAGGAGAACATCATGACAGAAACTGAAGTTGCACGCTGGATTTTAATGCTTTGCTTTGCGCCAACCCTATTGGGTGGATTGTTAATCACAGATGGAATATTTGGCTTTATCCTATTCAGGAATCTGCGTGCGCTTCAGGCGGCAAATGATTGGGTCTCTACAAGAGGTACAATCCTTGCGTCCAACATGAAGGTTTTGAAAATTCCAGTAGGCGGGGGAGGAAGGCGCGGGTCGCGCACCAATGTTCCCGTAGTGGAATATTCCTATCAAGTGGACGGACAGTCCTATAAGAATAACAAACTGTATGCGGGTCATGCCTTTGGAGGCGATAAAAGACAAGTGGTAGAAAAGTTTCTCGAGCAGTACCCTGAGGGCAGTTCGGTGGAAGTTTTTTATAACTTGAACAACCCAGCAGAGTCGGCTCTCCACAAGAACAACCCTAGCGTTCGGGGTATTGCCATTGTACTGATCATTGCCAACTTGTCCTTATGCGGAGCGCTTCCCCTTTTCTGGCTTATTATAGGATTCCTAAAATAAGAAAAGGATACAACCCGCTTTGTGTAGTTCGCAGTAACATTCCAAGCAAAAGTGTGCCAACACAGTGTGCATCTGAAGTGTGGGATTCTGCGTGTTTTACGAGCTTTTTTCTGGCTTCGAGTTTTCCCTGCTCCCAAGCATTGTCCACGCCCGCCCACACGCAGGTAACGCAAACTGATGGGTTGACGAACAACGCAACAAATTAAGTGAACATAGGGCTTGCGAAATTCATCGAAAGCACTTGTAAAACAAAACTTTCAAAAGGAGTAAAAAATCATGCGAAAGAAAAATTGGAGATTAGTCATTGCGGGTTGTTTTTTCATCGCCACAGCTCTTGGATTCTTTTTCGTCATGCAATCCATCGCGCCAAGTTCCACCGACCCCGTTATGGCGATGCAGATAGCGGGCAGGGTGGTCGGAATCGTCACTGGCGTCAGCCTTGTCATGATCCTCATCGGGTTGATCGGTAAAAAAGCGTAGCCTGGCTGTTGCCCCGCGCTTGCGCGCGGGCTGAAATAAAACACCATAGAAGTCCATTTGTGAAAAGATCAATGCTTGGGACGAAAGTAGTCAGCGCCCTCCACGGGCGCTCGCTCGCGCAAGCGGGCAACGGGAAAAAACCGTGTTAATTCTGGCATTGGTAATGTTTATGTTGGCGGCTTGCGCGCCAACATCCAATCCGCCCGCGGTGGATAACGTCCCCGCACCCATAGTGACCGAAGCAATTCCCGTCACTCCGACAGCGACGGAAGCGATTTCCGCCGCGCCGACTTTTGATAGTTCATGTCCTGTTGCAAAGGATGGATTCAATCTTCATGTTGCCGAAGAAGATGGCTATTGTCTGCTCTACCCCACGGATGCGGTTGCCGTTCCCGCGCGCTTCATCGTCATCAACCCAGCCAGCGCGACGGCGGATACGCTTGGAGACGCCTGGGTGGATATTCAAGTGGAACCCGCGTCTGGGCGCAGTGCGGCTCAGGTGGCAGATGCCAAAATTGCGGAAGCGGGCGAAGGCTTCGGCATTGCGCGGAGTGAGATTCTGCTTGGCGGACAGCATGCAATTGTGGTGGACGGACTCCCCGCGCCCGATTCATGGCGCACGGTCTTCGTGGTCAACCACGACCGCCTCTACACGCTGACCTTCCAGCCCTGGTTCCCGTCCAATGACTCAAGCCAGCCCACGCCGCTGGAAACGCTCTACGTGACAATCGTAAATACGCTTCGCTTCATGCCGTAGATTTACGCGCTGCTTCAGAACATCAAACCAAACAAGGAGAACTTCGTGGCATCCATCAACTCAGTAACAATTATCGGCGGGGGCATGTCGGGGCTGGCGGCGGGCGGACTGCTCGCGCGCATGGGAATCAAGGTCAAACTTTTTGAAGCGAACGCAAAGATCGGCGGATGTTGTGCGACGACCAACATCGGCGGATACACGTTTAACGACGGCGCGTTGTATCTCGCCCTGCCCAATATGCTCGATCGCGTCTTTGCGAAGGTCGGGCTGGATCGTCCGTCTGTTTTGCCGCTCAGACGAATCACCGCGCCGCAAACGACGGTTCTGTCCAACGGTGACAAGGTCACGTTTGGCGATGGCTTGCACATGACCGTCGAAAAGAAACACGGTACAGTGAACGAAGCCACGCTGAAAAAAGAATTGAACGACATGATGAAACGCTGGGAGCCAGCCCTGCGCCTGCTCGGCGAAGATATTCTCGTCAACCCGCTTTCGTTTTCGCGCATTCTCACAAAAGGATGGCGGCATTTGCCCAAATTCGGCGGGACGGTGGCGGATGAATTGAAGCGGCTCTTCAGCGACGACTCGGTGCGCGCCGCGATGTCGGGCGTTTTGCTGTACACGGGTCTGCCGCCTGAAAAACAGCCCGCCATTTCGGTGCTGGGTCTGGTCACGCTCTTCAGCGACGGCTTTCACCTGCCCGAAGGCGGCATGGGCAAAGTCCCTGAAGCGCTCAGTCAGGCGATGCTCGCGCACGGCGGGGAAATCCATTTGAATGCGCGGGTGAAGAAGATTATCGTCAAAGACGGACGCGCGCGCGGATTGGAAGTGGAAGGGCTGGGATGTGTCGAAGCGGACGCGGTCATCTCGACCGTCAGCGGGATGCTGACCTTCGGCTCGTTGCTGGACGATGCAGACTCACCGCGTAAAATGAAACGCATGGCGCAGTCAGCGCAGTTATCGCACAGCGCGTTTTCGGTGCAACTTGGTTTGCGGAACAAAATAGACGCGCCCAGTCATTCGCATTGTTTCCTGCCGCCGATGGAAAATCACGCCGCCGTCTTCGCTCCCTGCGACGACGGCGTGAAATGGCTCGTGTACGATGCGCCGACGGTGACTCTCCCCGAACTCGCGCCCGCGGGCGGAAGCGTGATCGAAATGTACCCGCCTGTGCAACGCAATTTTCCCATTGACGACTGGAGCGAAGAGAGAAAGTCAACCATTCTCGAAAGGGCGGTGGAAGCCCTCTCGCGCGTTCATCATCTGGATATCGCCGTCAAGCGCGTGTCCAGCCCGAAGGAATTCAGGAACAACCTCAATCTATATCGCGGGGCGGTGTATGGCTTATCGCCGCAGGTCGCGCCGTGGAATCACTTTCCGCATCGTGCGCCCATTCGTGGCTTGTACCAAACGGGTCAGACCACCTACCCCGGCTACAGCGTGGGTCGAGCCGCCACGTCGGGCATCCTCGCGGCGGAAACGCTCATGGCTGATCGAACACCTGCGTAGGACACGTTCTCTAACGTGTCCAGTCGGCAAAAAATAATGGAGAACACAATGACATCCTTCACAGGACAAACTGCCATCGTCACAGGCGGCGGACGCGGATTTGGGCGCACATTCGCAAAAGAGGGAATGAAGGTTGCGGTAGTGGCGCGTTCGGCGGATCAACTCGCCGAGACGTCTCGTTGATTCAAAGCGAAGGCGGTCGCGTCATTGCATATACCGCCGATGTGACCGACTCGTTCGCCGTTACCAAAATGGTCGAACAAGTGGAGCGCGAACTCGGCGCGGTGGGCTTGCTTGTCGACAACGCGGGACGATTGACTTCCATTGCCTTCGTCTGGGAATCTGATCCCGACGAATAGTGGCGCGATGTGGAGACCAACATCCGCATTGTGTTTCTCTGCTCCCGTACCGTGTTGAAATCCATGACCGAACAGAAGCGCGGACGAATTATTAACTTCACCAGTTCGGGCATGGCTAATGTTTCCACGTACGCTTGTTATAAGGTAGCGGTCACTCGCTTGACCGATACGCTGGTCTAAGAAACCAGAAAATTTGGTATCAGCGTTTGTGATCAATTTTTCAGGGTCTTGTCCAGGATTGCAAAAAATAATCTTATGCTATTGGTGATCATATCGCCATGATGCCATCCTGATTTAAAAATAGGACAAGCGCTTTGCTTGTCCTATGAACAAAACCCGACATGTAGGGATAAGGAATATATTGATCCAGCGCGGCTGATATCAGCTCTTGAATGCCGCTTACGTGACGCCTACGTTCTCCTGCGAAACTTATACCCATAAACGATCAAACCGCGCTCATCGCCATCATTGCGCATTTTGCGGGTGACCATTTCCACGGGCATGCCGATCTGAACTTCATCATTATCCACATCGGTGAGTTGAGCCGTTAGCATGGGACCCTCTTCGAGCTTCACGAGCGCCACAGTGTAAGGGACATTGGCTTCATACCCAGCCGGGGCTTCATAAATGGTGGTGTAGGAATACACTTCGCCTTTACCGCTAAAAGTAAATAAGTCCTTGGCTTCGTCACCACAGTTCGGGCAGACATCGCGTGGAGGGAAGATCTTGTGATCGCAGTGAGGGCAGACCTCACCAACGAGACCATATCGTTGTTTTTTGAGACGCCAGTGTCGAGGGATTTCCATGTGTGCAATTCCTTTCGTTGACTGTAATTCTACGCAGG
>JAFLCF010000299.1 GCA_017303735.1 Anaerolineae bacterium | reverse complement strand
GCGCAACCCGATCCGCTTGGCGAAGGAACTCAAACCGCGTAAGCACATGATCGAAGAGATGGGCGCGGCGTATATGTCGCAGGGACTCATTACGTTGGCTGGCTCGCGCATGTACACGTCCATGGCAGATACGGATGAAGTGATAGATAGTGCGTTGAATAAGTTCGAGACAGTTTTAGCGGCATGTGTTTAATCTTGTAAGACCCTAAAGGTTTTAAAAACCTTTAGGGTCTGAATTTAAAAAGGAGCATCATGACAGACAAATTCAAACTTTATGGGTATCGCTGGGTGGTGTTGGGCGTGTTCATGTTCATCAACTTGACCATCCAGATGTTATGGATCACCTATGCACCGATCACAGGTCCAGCCGCTGTATATTACGGCGTGACCGACTTACAGATCGGCTTATTGGCGATGTCGTTCATGATCGCTTTCGTTCCGCTTTCCATCCCTGTTTCATGGGTGATCGATACCTACGGGTTTCGAGTAGCAGTCAGCATCGGTGCAGTGATGATGGGGATTTTCGGTCTTCTGCGCGGATTTGCCGGAGCGAATTACTCTCTCGTTCTGTGGAGCACGATTGGCATCGCCGCGGCTCAACCTTTCCTGCTCAATGCATGGACGAAAGTTCCCGCCAATTGGTTTGCCATCGAAGAACGTGCCACCGCAGTTGGGCTTGTCACGCTTGCCAATTTGGTCGGTACGGCGCTGGGCATGGTCTTGACTCCTGCTCTGACAGAAACCATGTCCATCCCGACCGTGCAGTTGATCTATGGTGGTATCGCGGCATTTTCGTCTGTGTTATTCCTGATCTTTGCTAAAGAGACACCGCCAACACCTCCCGGACCGGAAGGCAGCGAAGTCCGCGCCTTGATGCTGGATGGCTTGAAACATGCTTTCACGGTCAAGTCGTTTTGGCTGTATCTGTTCGTTTCGTTCGTCGGACTTGGCATCTTCAACGGTGTGACCACTTGGGTGGAGAATATCATCCGGCCACACGGGTTTACACCGACCGATGCAGGCACACTTGGCGCATTGATGCTGGTGGGCGGTGTATTGGGTGCGGTTATCATCCCACCGTTCTCGGATAAGACTCGCAAACGTCAGCCTTATATTTTGGCTGGCATGTTATTGGCGATTCCTGGTTTGATCGGTTTGGCATTTGCCACAACAGGTTGGCTGTTGTTCGTCTCTGCCTTTGCAATGGGATTCTTTCTTGTGAGCACCAGTCCCATTGGAATGCAATACGCATCCGAAGTGACCCAGCCGACTCCTGAAGGAACTTCGAATGGCTTGATACAATTGTTCGGTCAGGCGTCGGTGGTGTTTGTGTATATCATGGAAGCTTTGAAGACGGCTGACGGCTCGTTTACGCCTGCGTTGTTATTAGCAATTGGCTTGTTGATTGTGAGCGCCGCGCTTGTGACTCAGATGAAAGATCCAAAATAATAACTAGACCTGACAGGTTTCTAAAACCTGTCAGGTCTCAATGGATATAAACAATGACCCAAGAAAAACTGATTCTCGCAATTGACCTCGGTACCTCCGGCATGAAAGTGGCGCTAATCTCCGTCAACGGAGTAGTGCTAGGCTGGGAAGCTGAGCCTGTGCGCCTGATCCTCACACCAGATGGCGGCGCGGAACAATCACCGGAAGAGTGGTGGCAGGCGTTTCTGTCTGCTGCGGGCAGGTTGATGAAGAAGAATCAGGGTGCGAATGTGATCGCGGTGTGTGCGTCCACGCAGGGCGAAGGGACGGTGGCGGTCGATAAAGATGGCAACGCCCTCCGCAACGCTATCTTATGGATGGACATGCGTGGCGCGGCGAATTTGAAAAAGCAAATTGGCGGGCTGATCAATATCGATGGTGCGGGCATTTCAAACGTACTGCGTTTTGTGCGTCTCACAGGCGGTATGCCTTCGATGACCGGCAAAGACCCGGCAGCGCACATGCTCTTCATCCGCGATACCATGCCGGAAGTTTACAAGAAGACGCATAAATTTTTGAATGTGCTTGATTACATCAACTTGCGACTGACCGGTGAGTTCGTGGCGAGTTTTGATTCGATTGTCACGTCTTGGGTCACAGACAATCGCAATCCCGATGCTATTCATTATGATGATTCGTTGATCCGCACACTCGGCATTGACCGCGAGAAACTTCCGGATGTGGTTGCATGTACCAAAGTGATCGGCAACCTTCGCAGTGATGTTGCCAATGCGTTGGGTTTATCGTCGAATGTGAAAGTGGTGGCGGGCGCGATTGATAACACGGCGGCGGCAATCGGTGCGGGCGCTGTGGACGACTACGCGCTGCATATTTACATCGGCACATCTTCATGGATGGCGGCGCATGTGCCGTTCAAGAAAACGGATGTGGCATCGAGTTTGGCATCCATTCCGTGCGCAGTGCCGGGGCGTTATCTGCTCACGGCGTTGCAGGCGACGGCGGGAGGCAACCTAACTTTCTTGCGAGACAACATCATCTATCACAAGGATGAATTGCTGCAAGAAGCTGATGTGCCGGATATTTTCAAGGTGCTTGACCAAATTGCGAACCGAGTCCCTGCTGGGGCAAATGGAGTGATGTACACGCCTTGGATCTGGGGTGAACGTGCGCCAGTGGAAGACAAAACGCTTCGTGCCGGACTTTATAACTTGTCGCTCAACTCCACACGGGAAGACATCATCCGCGCCTTTTTGGAAGGCATTGCTTACAACACCCGCTGGCTGCTTTCACCTGTAGAAAAATTCCTCGGGCGGAAAGTGCACAGCATCAACATCGTTGGCGGGGGAGCACAATCGGATATGTGGTGTCAGATCTTTGCGGATGTGATGAACGTGGAGATCAAACAGGTCGCAGACCCGATCTATGCTAATGCGCGTGGCGCAGCATGGATCGCAGCCGTTGGCTTGGGTGAGATTAAGTACGCCGATATTCCAGAGTTGATTCAATTCCGCAGGGCATATCAACCCAAGGTCGAGAATAGAGCCGTGTATGAATCCGGGTTTGAAAACTTCCAATTAATTTACAAACAGATGAAGGGCGTCTATCACCGTTTGAATCAGTAAAGCTTAGTTGGCTGAGGGAAAGGTTATGGTGACGGTGCTGCCTTTGCCAGTTTCACTATCCATGTGAATCTCGCCGCCAGAACCCTCAACAAGGGTTTTGGCAATAGGCAAGCCCAACCCGAAGCCAGTGGCATCGTCACCGCGATAGAACCGGTCAAAGACATGAGCGAGTATTTCTGGGGGCATTCCTTCGCCAAAGTCTTGCACACGAACTTCAACTTGCTTTCCATGTTTTTTAGCATGAATATTGATCTTGCCATTGGAATGCTTGAGTGCATTATCCAGTAAAATGAGCGATACTTGTTTGAAAGCATCGCGGTCTCCGATAATAGATGTACCTGTATCAACATCCAAATTGATCTCACGTTTTGAATCGAGTTGATTTGCCTGTCGGCATACTTCTTGTAGGACTGTTGAAATCTCCACAGGTTCTTTGGCGAGGCTGCGACCCGCATCGGCACGGGCAAGTAAGAGCAAGTCGTTGACGAGGCGGATGAGGCGGTCACTTTCGTCGACCATATCACTGAGAATGTCGTTTTGCATTTCAGGCGACGGGTTGCGTTTAAGAAGCCCAAGATTTCCGCGCAGGGTGGTGAGGGGTGTGCGTAACTCATGAGAGACATCGGCAACGAAATTGCGCTGCATTTGCAAAGAGTGTTCCACTTTTTGGAAGGCATCTTGCAGACGGACAAGCATGGCATTGAAAGTGTTGGCAAGCTGACCAACCTCATCCTGCGGACCGTTGTAGTCGACCCGGCGGGCGAAGTTTCGCTCGTCGCCGATGGCTTTGGCAGTTTTGGTGATGCGATGAATGGGGGCAAATGTTACGCCAGAGAATAGCCAGCCAATTCCAAAGGCGATCAATGTTATAAGAGCGCCTGCTATGAGTAAGGTGGTAACGAGTGATTGAAGTGTACGATTGCGTTCAGTGAGCGGACGGGCAACCTGCACAATATAGGCAACTTCATCATTCACAATAACAGGGCGGCTGTAGATGAGCATTTCTTCGTCTGAGACCAGCTCAGTTTGCCACCATTCGTTGCCGCCTTGCAGGGTTTGTAAACCTTCTTCACTCAAAGGCAATTCGTCTTCTTCACGCCCAAATGGACTGGCAACCAGGTTCCCCAGTGGGTCGAGAATGCGGGCGATCTCACGTTCAGGAAAGGCTTGAAAATCTCCATTTGAAAATTCGTCGAAGGAAACGGGGGGTCTTTGCCCATCATCAGGAGGCGGGTTGCGAGTCTCATCGGGAGAGTCAGATCGAAGCGCGGCATCGGCTGTTTTGTTGGCACCCATTTGCAGGTCCTGTTTGAGCGAATCAAGGGTGGACTGTGCTTGAATGGTATAGAGCGTGAACCCAAAGACGGTCAACGTCAACGCGAGAATAAAAGTATAGAGGAGGGTAAAGCGTAATCGAATGGACATTATTCCTCGCGTAGTACATACCCGATGCCGCGCACGGTTTGGATCAGGCGTGTGCCGCCATCGGCTTCCAGCTTTTTACGCAGATAGCCAAC
>JAFLCF010000298.1 GCA_017303735.1 Anaerolineae bacterium | reverse complement strand
TCTTGAAGGGTTAGGTAGGCATTTCCCCAACTGCTGCCGTCGTTTGCGCCGGAAGCGTTTGTATTCACGTAAATAATACCGGCAGCACGTGCTGAGGTGGTATTCATCCCCATAGCGCTGATTGTTAATGAAAATACGGCTAGCAACATAACGGCTTTATATAAATATTTCTTAAACATATTAAATCTCCTCGAATTGATCTGGTTTATCGAAACAAATGAAATGAAATCCCTCACTCTATATCTGTAGTGCCTCCTCCTTTAACAGGGAATTGTTCATCTAAAAACGCTTTCAACTTTGGCAGGGACTGAAACCCGATCACCTCATGCGTGTGCGGATTTTCGACCTGAATCCGCCAGGGCGTCTGTTCATCTTCACGCCAAATGCGCAGAAGGTAAGAATGGTAGCGGCGCACAGGCGGGCGTTCTTTTGAAAAAGTTAGGACGGGACTTAATGAGATGGATGTCATATTGGTATCGCAAACTCCATAGAAATGATATTTAAAACAATGCCTGAAGGATGGCAATTGTGATTGCAGCGGTAAAAAACAGCACAATGATTTTCAATAGCACGGCGCAGACCTGATTGATGATTTTCGCCTGATTGGTAAGGGTATCGTCCTGCGCCTCTTCCCTGTTTTCAAACTGCGCAGATTTCTCCTGATTCTCTGAAAGCCTTTCGGTCTTTTTGAATACATTTTTCTTGCTGATCTCAATAAAAGACGCCAATGCATATGGTTCCTCTTTAGGGGAGGGCGCTTCTCCGCTAATTGCATATCGTTGACCTGACTCTAAAATTAATTTTTTGCCTGACATGTCATTCTCCTTTTTCAATAAATAAAAGCGGCTTTGTGACCGCACGACAACCAAAAGTAGCATTTTCCGAATAAAATTCGTATAATCTTTTCCACATGCTATAATCTTTCCTGTATTCGAACTTCAAAAACATAGTCCAACTTTAACCATCTACCGCTTAGAAAACGCTCAGGACCATGGCACCGCAAATGCAAATAACGCTCTTTGGTAGTGTCTCATTTCACAAGGGTGGGGAACAAGTAAGCGGCTTGCCTTCACGCGCCGCAGAAGCCCTTTTTGTTTACCTTGCCTGCGTTCAGAAGCCCGTCACCCGCGAAAAACTCGCCGAACTGCTCTGGGCAGACCGTTCCCCCACGCAATCACTCACCAATCTGCGCACCATTCTCACCTCCCTGCGCCGCGAACTGGACGATTACCTCATCGTCACTCGCGACACCCTCGCCTTCAACCCCGAAGCCGACGCCTTCATTGATATCTTTGAATTTGAACGCGGACTCAAAGGATTGGGATTCCCTGACCGATCCTCCTCTCTAACCCCAACAGAACAGGAAACCCTTCGCCTCACTCTCGACTTGTACCGGGGCGACTTTCTCGATGGCTTTCACCTACGGGACGGCTTGGGCTTTGAAGAATGGAGCATCCTCGAACGTGAGCGCCTCAAACGATTAGCTCGCGATGGATTCCGCACCTATACCCATGCCTGCCTCGAACGCGGACTCTATACCCAAGGTTTAGGGGCAGCTACAAACTGGCTGCGCCTCGACCCCTACGACGAAGAAGCCTGTCGCGCTCAAATGTGGCTGCTCATGCGCACCGCCCAGCGGACTGCTGCCCTCCAAACCTATCAAACCCTCAAGAAAAAACTAAACGATGAATTAGGTGTCTCACCAGCTACAACAACGACAGAGTTATATCGCCGCTTCCAAACCATCGAAGTTCCACCTGCAATTAATTTGCCTGCATATGTCACGAATTTTGTAGGGCGTGAAGAAGAGATCGCGGAGTTGGAGGAAAAACTGTCCATGCTGGGGACCCGCTTACTGACAGTGACAGGCACGGGTGGCATGGGCAAGACCCGGTTAAGTGTTGAGGCGGCTCTTCGTCTTTCATCCAAAAAACCGGGTGCATTTCTGCATGGCATTCATTTCATCCCGTTGGAGATGACATCTTCTGCTGATGAAATGATCGTGCGCATTGCAGAGGGAATCGGCTTTTCGTTTCACGGTTCCGATTCGCCAAGAGCACAATTGCTGGGGCATTTGCGCGAACAAGAGATGCTGTTGCTGTTGGATAACTTTGAACAATTATTGGGCGAAGGCAATGACGCACTGGCTTTTATGGTTGAAGTATTACGAAACGCGGCGGGCGTGAAGTTGATCGTTACATCGCGTGAGCGTTTGAATTTATATGAAGAGACTGTGTTCGATCTGGCTGGCTTGGATGTGCCCGCGAATGATTCTGAACAGCCAGAAACATCCAGTGCGGTGAGTTTGTTCACACAAAGTGCCCGGCGTGTGCAGCGTTCGTTTGCGTTGACCCCCGCCACACTGCCTGAGGTTTTACGCATCTGCCAATTGGTGGATGGCGCGCCGCTTGCCATTGAGTTGGCGTCTGCCTGGGTGCGGAATCAGACCCCGGCGCAGATCGTTGCACAAATTCAAAATGACCTCGATTTCCTGCAAAGCCCGTATGCCAATGCTCCAGAGGGGCATCGCAGTTTGCGTTCTGTGTTCGAACGCTCTTGGTTGTTATTGAAGCCCCAGGAACAAAATGCCTTTGCCTTGCTCTCCATCTTTCGCGGTGGCTTTACATTGGAAGCCGCCGATGCGTTGTTGGGTGAGCCCTCAGAAACTCTATTGGTCGACCTGACCGATCAATCATTGTTGCAGCGTACTGCTGATGATCGTTATGATATTCACCCGCTGTTGAAACAATATGCCGCAGAAAAATTATCTTCTCAAAAGGAATGGCTGGAGACAGCTTCGGCAAGACATACATCGTTTTATCTGACCTTCCTGACGCAACAAGGTGATGGCGAGTCACCACAAGAACGCGCCACCATTCGACCAGAGTTGGATAATATTCGCCTTGCGTGGGAGTCTGCGGCACGTGACGACCGCATCGTTGAGCTTGAGCAAACCGCCGGAACCCTGCACGGATTTTTTAGTGTGCAAAGCTGGTTTGAAGAAGGCACGGCACTTTTTCAACATATTTTGAATTTAATCGAAGCATCGTCTCATGCCAATGCAGACGGTTTGCGCTGTGACCTGCTTGGGCGCAACGCCCGAATGCATATTCAGATCGGGCAATTGGAAAAAGCCCGCTCTGACCTGAAACTAGCCCAGACCTACCTCGAACATTTGGATGATCCCTCCCGTCGCGCACGCGTGCTCGATTCGCTTGCCATTAATAGCTATTATGCGGGCGATTATCCACAGGCGACAGCATTGGCATTGGAAAGTCTGGCGCTTTCAGAAGCCATGAGCAATGCAGATGGTGCAGCCTTCTCGTTGAACTTTTTGGGTAGTTGTGCGAAGGCGGCAGGAGATTTTGCGCGGTCTCGCGAATACTTTGAACGTTCTGTATCCGCCTATCGCGCTATGAACGATGAGATCGGGGCGGCGATGGTGATGAATAATTTGGGGAATCTCTTACAGGCACAGGGAGATTTACAAGGGGCTCAAACGTATTATGTAGATGCCAGCGCTATTCTCAAAACACATGACCATGCTCATGGCGCAGCAACCACGCTGGCAAACGCTGGAAAACTGGCAGGTAGACAAGGTGACTACAAACTAGCGGAAGAGTTAATTCGGGAAAGCTTGATATTAAAACGAAAAATCAACGATCAGCGTGGTGAAGCTGTTGCGCTTGCGGGTTTAGGTGATGTTTCCATGTTGACAGAGCGATTGGAAGAGGCACGCCAACATTATCAACTAGCTTTAGAAACCGCCAACCGAATCGAGGATGTGCAACTTGTTCTGGATATCCTTGCAGCTATTGCTCTTTTATTCGAGACAGAAGGGCGTACGGAAGAGAGTCAGAATCTGATTTCTTATTTATTAAACCATCCAGGTACTTCTCAGGAAGCGCGTCATAAGATTGCTGAAAAATCAATTGAAAACACACGCAGCCCATGGAATAACGAGCAGGATGCAACGCAGGTAGCGATTGACGTCCTAAAGATATTGTATGGTTAAAATAAAAGATGGGCTATCCAAAAGGAATAGCCCATCTTTTATTTTAATTCTTACGGCACCGCAAAACGGAGCTGGGAATCCATGGCCGTATTGTTGTAGTAAGGGAAGACATACTCCGTGTGGAGCTGGTTATCCGGCATACCCTTTATCTTGTAGTACGAGGAGAAACCCGGGCTGTACAACAACATATGGAAAGTAAGTCTCGGTATCCACTACGGCACACCAAATCTGAGCTGCGCATCCAGCAAGGGGGAGAGATCGTTGTAGTGGGGCAAGTAATAGATAGCCGACAAATCCTCCAAGGGCAACCCCATCAACTGCGTAAAGCTGGTACTGGAGAGCAACCCCGTCCCCTGATTGTTCCAAGCCTCACGCAACGCCACCACGATCTTCTTGTTATCGGTACTCTCCACCTTGACCGGACCCGCATCCAAGGTGGGATAGTTCACCCGATAGCTGGCACCCGGAGCAATATTGACCGTCTCCTGCAAGACCCCCCCGATCGTGATCGCCACCGTGGCTGTCGTAGTGTCGACATTCCCGATGCGCAGTTGAGCATCCAGGAGAGGCGACAGATCGTTGTAGTGGGGCAGGTAGTAGG
>JAFLCF010000297.1 GCA_017303735.1 Anaerolineae bacterium | reverse complement strand
GATGAAGCCTTCGGTGGCGAGGCTCGGCGCGGTGTATTCGCCTTTTGCCTGCGCGTCAGACCAATCTTGTTTGGAGGTGATGTGGAGAATCATGGAGGTTCCTCGGTGGTTGGAATTCACGTTTCACGTTTCACTAATTGAGTGAAAAGTGAAACGTGATGTGATCAAGGCTTTACTTTATAGATCGTCGTGTTCAGGTCTTGATACACAACTTCCCAATACGCGCCTTCGAGTTCAGTGAATTTTGACAAGCCATCGGGTACATCTGGAAGGGCAGGATACACATTGCGTTCGAGCTGACCGACGACAAAGTACTTCACATCATATTTTTTCAGGAAGGCAAGCGTGGCTTGAAGGTCAAGCGTCGTATAAAATGCACCGACCTCATTCACGCGCTCTTGCACCTGCGGGGCAAAAATGCCGCGCTGCTGGCGTTGATGCCAGTTCCAGCCGACGACCCCGGGCAAGCCGGTGTAAATGGTAAAGCGCGTACACCAACGATATTCGGTGCAGTTCGCTTCCACGATGACCGGCGAGCCTTCGATGTTATCCTGCATCCAGCGGATGGCGCGGTAGTCTTCGCTCAAGTCCATGATCTGACCATCCCAATGCTGGGAATGTGCCATGAATTCCATGCCGTCGAAGGAATGCGGCGCTTCGGTATTCAAGCGATCGCTGATCTTATCGGTGGAGGCGGTGAGGGTGAACATGAAAGCGCACGCCAAAAGAATGTACACCCCGGCTTGATAGGTGATGCGCCACTTGAGCCGCCATTGCGAGAAGACGGGCAACAGCCAGCCGAACGCCGCTGCCGCACTCACAGCGAACATCATCCACGCTTGCAGGTACAACTTGAAGATGGTGTTCATGCGTCCGATGTCACCGACCAGGGCGATGAACTCGACCGCAATGGTAATGGTCAAGGCGGTGCCAGTTAGGAAGAGAATAAAACGTTTTGTGTCGGGCTGGTCAGGGCGCAAAATAAGCAGCAAAGCCCAGAACGCCAGCGGAAGGGCAAAGAGTCCCACCGTCGCTTTTTCGACGAGGAAGAACACAAGCAAGGCGATCAACCCCGCCAGCGCGATCTCGATCAGGATCACGTAGGGGCGCAATCGTTTCAAATGAGAGAGCGGTGTCGCCGCCATCCATTCGCGGGTTTCCCAGATCAACCATGCGGTGATGATGAAGAGGAAGAGCCCCCACTGAGTGAAGTAGGAAGAGAACGGTGTGCGAGTAGCATCCCACAAAGAAACGGAGTTGTATGCCTGCCCGAACCATTGCGAGAACGGCAGGTAGAAAAGCGAACCCAGCGCATACAAAAGCGCGGCTGCGCCAATTGCCAAACCAGTCTTACCAACCCAGGCAGGCAGGTTGAAATAATCCTTCCAATCGAAATACCGCACCAAGGTGTATGCCACAGCAATTGCCGCGAGCAAATAGTAGGTGTACAGATCCCATGTATTCGTCGGTTTCAACGCACCGATCATCAATGCTCCCATGCCAAAGGATGCGATCCATTCGCCGCGGGTCAACTGCGCGCGCGAGCGGACGAACGCCAACGCCCAGGCAATGATGAACAATGCCAACGGCATCACTAGCATGTGCGCGTGCAGGTCGCTGTACAAGAACGTGAACAGAGGGAATTCCGTGATCTCGTTGCCGGGTCCCGGCGGGATGACACGGCTGGGATTCCAATACCAATCGCCGCGCCCAATGGGCAAAAGCACACCTTCGGTGATGACCTTCCAAACGCCTTGAAATGCCCACGCCCAACGCTGAAAAAATCCCGTCTCTGCCGGGACAGATCCGCCCGGAGCCACAACCCGCTGGAAGGCATTAAAGATCATTTGGATCGTACCAAGGTTGCCGAGGAAGATGGTAAGTAACGAACCAGCCAAACCCGTGATAAGTTGAAGGTTGAATATTGAAGGTTGTTCACCTTCAATATTCAACTTGGAACGTTCAACCGAGGCATATCCCACCGTAAACGCACCCACTGCCACCAACCCAAACCAGGTCGGCAAAATAAAGTTATAGGCAATCGAAGGCACAATGCCAAGTAGTTTCACTGGCGTCCCCGCCAGCACAAAACCATAATAGTAATAGTTGATGTAACCGCCCGCATACCACGGGTCATATGGCGGGAAACTCGTACTCTTCAGCACCGCGTTGAAATACGAAAAGTCCATCGGGCGTTCGCCGCCTTTGGATGGGTGCCACATATCAGGGTTACCCACGCGAATAAGCAGATCGATCAGGAAGAAGGACAGGAAGACGATCTCTGCCATAACGAAGAAGCGACGATTGGAATCCCAATCTTCTTTGAACTCTTCCTTGCGCCTCATCCACAAGCCGACGCCTGCCAGCACAACCAAAGCAAATGCCACGCCGATGCTGATCCGCGTATAGGGCACGCCCAGCGAGCCGCCCATCCATGCCAGCCAAGCCAGCAAAACCAAGCCGACAATCCTGCCCAGCGGATAGGCGTATTGCCTTAAACCGGGCAACGCCAATCTTGCGATGGGATAGGCAAACAACCCAAGCAAGAAGATAAAGGCATACCAAAATAACATGCCCAGAATGGGATATTTATTATGCAGCCAATCGTAGTCGAACAGATCAGACCAGGTTCCGCCCGCACGTTGTGTTGCCAATTTTGACTCAGGCAGCATGAGCATTTTGAAATCGCTGAACTGCGTCGGGGTGAGCGGGACGACCTGGGTCAAATCGACACTGCTGAGAACAGCTCGCAGTTGATTTGGGTCAAAGTCTGCTGACTTCTTGAAGATGAGCACCTTGGGATGATCGTAAAAGGTAAAGGCTTCTTCGGCACGCTGATCGTTGATCACGATCGGACCAAGCGTTGGGTACGATTCAAAAACCGCCGTCAATTCAAAGCCAAGCCTGCCTTCGTAGGTTCCCGGCTGGGCGAGGCGGTAACATTCGATGATGTCTTCTCCTGTGGGACAGCCGATCAACTCGCGATAATACAAAGTCGTCAGCGGATAGCGCTCAGGCAGGCGCGTGATCTGTGCGTATTGATGATTGGTGGGAATGACGATGTAATCTCCCTGCGAGAGGGTATCAATGTAGCGGTTGAGCTTGTTAATGTCATCTGCCCAATAGACTTGCAATACAAGATCGTCCGTTTGAATAGAAGGATCATCATATTTATAGAACCCATTTAATCCGTATGGATCATAACCGTCAATGCGGAAGGGCAAGCCCCAGTCATAATCCGTTTCGTTGACAATGGCAGCGCCTTCGATGTAAAGAACCTGACCAAGCGTTTCGATGGTCAATGTGTATTGCTGATCCTTCAAGGTCGGAATGACCTTGTCAAAGGTGAAGGTCAACGGCACGCCACGCGGATTCGCCGTCTGCGTAGTATCCAGCATGGTGGAGGCGCGACCCAGCACCAGGTCCGGTTGAGCGGCGGAAGTGAGAGTCAGGTTGATGGGGGCAGGCAGCCCGGCATCGTCGCGGGCGTATCCGAATGTCACTTCGGTGATCGCGCCATCATTCTGTGCTGTGAACTGCAGAGAATACGGCGTGCCTGCTGTGACGGGAAATGTAGATGGAAAAGGCAGTGGCTGGCGTACAAGACCACCATCGGTTTCAATCAAAACATTCACCGCCGATGGAGCGTTCTGGAACAACCAACGCGAAGCCGTCATACGGGGTTCTGGGCGCAGGTAAATACTTTGGAAGGCGAACGCCCAGATGGCGGTGAGCGTAAGGACGATAAGACCGACGGCGGACGATAGACCACCGACAATGGTCTGCCGTCTGCGGTCTGCGGTCATTCTTGGAATTTCAAACAACACCCACGCCGCCATCATCGCCAACAGCGGATAGACTGGCAATTGATAACGCATGGTGGGATTAAACTGCATGGATTGCCAACCGAAGTAGAAAGCCGTCCAGCCCCAGAGCAGAAGGTGGTGATACTCGCCTTTAAGAATTCGCCAGCCCATGAACAGGAAGCCTGCCCATGCAAGAATGCCCAACGGAAGCCCAAGCCCCCACACGGTGAGATTCTCAAAGGAGTAAAGATGCGAGCGACGCGCCCATTGCAAATTCCACGGCAGGTCGGCTTTGCCGGTGGCTTGCAGACGTTGTTCAGAGATGCCTTTTATCCATTGCTCACTGAGCATCAGCCCATCAAAAGCGTAGGGTTGGAAGATGCGGAAAGAGATGATGGTGGCGAGCCCGCCTGCGACGAGGAAGATTAGAACTTGTGCCCAGTAACCTGTATCCAGTTTTTTATTACGGTCATAGATCAGCCAACGGATGAAAAAAGCAAGCGGCAGAACAAATGCCATCACCGCCGCATTGATCTTGGATGCCATCGCCATTCCAAGCGCAAAACCGAAGCCGATGCTGAGGTAGAAGAGCGGGTGTTTGAGAATTTGAGTAACGAATGCCGAGGGACGAGTAACAAGTTCTTCCTCGTTACTCATTTCTTGTTTCTCGTTACTTACTTCTTCATTACCCGTTTCTTGTTCCTCATTATTTACTTCCTCAGTACTGACCTTTTCCTTGCCCCATTCCAAAATGCCAACGGCGAAAAGCAGAGTGAGGAAAAGGAAGGTATTGACGAATAGATCAACCGTGAAAAAGTGA
>JAFLCF010000296.1 GCA_017303735.1 Anaerolineae bacterium | reverse complement strand
TGGATCGCTATCTGCCCAGGCACGCAACCTTGGATTGCCGACCGTGGTCGCGCACCCGGTTTATTACCAGGCCCCGGAGCAAGCTCGATTACAAAAAACACTGGCAGCCATTCGACTCAATCAAACGGTTACCACTATTTCCCAGACAACCCTTGCCCCGGCAGATGCCTGGTTCATGCCTTCACAGATCATTGAAGAACGCTTCAAGGATTTTCCCGAAGCTCTACAAGCCACAATCGAAATAGCCGAACGATGTCGTTTCGATCTGCCGCTTGGCAAATCCCAGATGCCGGTTGTGCCCCTGCCAGAAGGCGTGACCATCTCCCAGCATTTACGAGATAAAGCCACAGCTGGAGCCATAGAAATCTATGGCGAGATCACACCACAGATCCAAACGCGCCTCGATCATGAACTCGAAGTCATCTCAAGCATGGGCTTTGAGCCGATCTTCCTGATCGTGGAGGACATCCTGAACTTCGCGCGTGAAACGGGCGTGCCTTATTCGTCCCGAGGTTCGGCTGCTTCCTCGCTGGTTGCACATTGTCTCGGCATTACCAGCCCCGATCCCCTACGCCTCAATCTGTATTTTGAACGCTTTCTCAACCCAGCCCGTGTCACTCCGCCAGATATTGATACCGACCTATGTTCACGCCGCAGAGATTCTGTGATCCAGCATGTCTTCGATACCTATGGCGCCGACAAGGTGGCGATGGTAGGGACCATCAACCGCTACCGTCCACGTTCTGCACTGGGGGACGTTGCCAAGGCATACGGACTGGAACCTGCCAAGGTACGCGAACTTGCCAATCAACTTCCGCATGCCTGGTGGGCAAGATTTGAAGACTCTGAGGATGGAGAAGATGCGCCTTCTCCTTTTGCAGGGCTGCAAACAACCTATCCCAACCACCAATCCATCTTCGATGATGCCGAAGCCATTTTGAAACTGCCGCGTCATCTTTCCATGCACCCAGGTGGAGTGATCGTTGCACCTGGAGCATTGACCGATCTGGTGCCGGTCATGAACTCGGGCGGCAAAGGTGTGGTCATCACCCAGCTCGATCTCGACTCCGTGGAAACTTTGGGCTTGGTGAAGATCGATCTTCTTGGAATTCGCGGACTGACCGTTGTCGGCGACGTGGCGGAGTTCGTGCAACAAAGTAAACCCGAACAATACGCGACTCCTTTATCTGTCCTGGACTCCACGCCATCCGTTGATGAAGCCACCTCAACTCGCATTGAGAAGGGCGAGACCATTGGCTGCTTCCAGATCGAAAGTCCGGGGATGCGCGCGACCTTGCGTGAAATCCATGCCCGCACGGAAGATGACATCATGGCAGCGTTGGCGCTATATCGTCCCGGTCCACTGACCGGTGGACTCAAGGATGCTTTTGTGAGGCGCTTCAAGGGCGAGGAGCCAGTACGTCATCTTCATCCGGCACTTGCACCTTTGTTGGATGAAACCTTTGGGGTGATCCTGTATCAGGAACAGGTCTTGCGCATCGCCAACGAACTGGCAGGTTTTAGTCTCGCCGAAGCCGACCTGCTCAGGCGAGCGATGAGTCATTTCGATCCGGGCAAGAAGATGCAGGAGTTGGAAAGAAAATTCGTCAACGAAGCACAAGCGCGAAATAGCATTCCCATCGAGACCGGCGAACGCATCTGGGAAATGATGGCGGCTTTTGCCGGCTATGGCTTTCCCAAAGCGCATGCCGCTTCGTATGCCAGGATTGGCTGGCGTTCCGCCTGGTGCAAGCAATATTTTCCGGCAGAGTTCATGGCGGCGGTGCTTGCCAATTGGGGCGGGTATTACAGTCAGCGTGTTTACTTGAGCGAAGCCAGACGACTGGGATTGAAAGTCCGTCCCCCGCATGTGAATTATTCCCGGCATCAGTTTTCTGTTCAAAGGATGATCGACTCAGAAGATCGTGCGCTCTTTATGGGACTCGGTCAGGTCAAGGAATTGACCCAACGCACCATTGGAAGAATCATCCAATTTGCGCCATTCACCTCTCTGGATGACTTCCTTTCGCGTGTGGATCCACGTATGCAAGAAGCAGAACACTTGGCAAAGATTGGCGCACTGGATGGCTTTGGAAAAATTCCCGCCATTTTGAAGCGACTACAAACCGGCGGCTGGCAACGGGATCAGATGAGTCTCTTTGCCTGGTCAGACACCAGCGCCGAGGACTGGACTCTGCAGCAAAAGGTGGATGCCCAATCGGAACTCCTTGGCGTCAGCCTTGAGGCACACCCACTTGAATTGGTACTGGATAAGATCACCGGAGCCATTTCCACCATCGATGCTGTGGAGAAGTTAGGTCGGCGTGTGACCGTAGCTGGCGTGCGTCAAACATCGCGCCGCAGCCGAACTGCCAGGGGCGATATGATGCTGTTCCTGACCATTGAAGATCTACAAGGGACATTGGATGTCATCCTGTTTCCTGAAGTGTATCGTGTGTCAAAATCATTTCTTGATTCAAATCCGCCCCTGTTGATCACCGGAGTGATGGAGATGGACAAAGAACGCGGGGAACCTTATTTACGGGCAGAAAAGGTAGCTTCCATTTCCTAATTTGACAAATAGTTTGTTTTTAATCATAAGACATCGCTTGGTTGATCGAAATTTTTTTGAAGATTTCAATGGTACGCATCATTGCTGCATGGTGGGTAACCGTATTGGATCGGGGATGGCGAAGATGTTCACCCAGAAAAAAAGTCCAAGGCATAGAAAACTGCTTAGGATGTACATAAGCGCTATGGACGAACCCATCGTCAGGTAGTATCTTTGCTCCACGCTTTGTTGGCACGCTTTTGACTTGCAAGACTCTACGGTTTATACCAGCAAGTTTCTTTATGATTGCGCGGATACTTGCTCTGTTTGTTTCATCAAGCCACGCACATTTCCTAAACAACATGAGCCTTGCGGATTTCGTAAATCACAGGCGCATTGATTGGCTTGGATGCCAGCATTAATATCATTTACCAGTGCAACACGGGTTTCAGGTGAAGCATTACGAATTTCTGATACCGTATGTTTGAAGCAATAACACACAAATACATCATCTACGCTTGGCTCTTTTTGATAAACTCGCTCACGCAATTGTGATGCTGTAAACATGGACTTGCCATTAGCCGAATAATAAACAACGGGGCAAGATTGTGTGCGGCAAAAATAATAATCTGTATCTTGAAATGAGCGCAACGAAACAGACAAAAGCGCCTTTACAGTTTGACCTTGAACAACTTTTCCTTTTTGATTACATTCGGGACAAAATACTTCGGAATGTAGTTTGCGCTGAACTGTCGCTGATGGCAATTCGCAAACTTCACTTCCTGCGGATGTCGTTGAACAGCAATTATCGCTCATTGAAAATCTCCTTGTCTTGTTTAACTGATAAGACTGTTGAAAAGGCAAATTGCTTACTTGAATGTTTTTACCTTGTTGTGCAAGGGCGTGCCAACTACGCTTTAACCGAACCATTCGGCTTTTTGCCCCCCTGCGGGGTGTTATGCCGAATAGTTCGGTATAACATACTGTGTACGGATAATATAAATTATATGCCACTCCTGCCAAAATTTGCACCAAAGCGACAGAGCAAAATTACCCTCAAGCCATTGAAAAAACTCTCTGGGCAATGACGAGAAACGATCTATATCAAATACACCTATGTTTTTCAAAATGGAGCTATTGCTGTCAACTCCCTTCTGAATTAAATCAACGATCCTTGGAACATACTACTCAAACTATGTCCTATATTCTAAATTTGGATTCAATACCCAGCGGGTCAAGCCTTCAATTGCATTCTGATCCAGATACCGAATCCGCAAACCAAAGCCGGCACATAACCCCACCAGCCCTTCCCACCAGGCAACTCCTTCGTCTCCAGGTAATACAAACTCCAATACAGTCCGCCGCACAAAAGGCAGCGGGTATTCCTGCACGGCAAGGGATAAGCCCTGATGCAATATATCCAAGCCTTCCACATCAGGTCGCTTCCATTGGCTTGCCTGTTTTTGGAACTCCAACCTTGGTTCAGGATCGGGCCAGAATAATTGGAGAAGGCGCAGCGTCCAGCCCGGTTGCATGGAGGAAAGGATTGCCTGGTATGCCTCCTGCGGTCGCACATCCGGACGGTCTGGATCGGCATAGACTTCAGCAAATAATCGTTTGGTATCATCTTCACCTATCAAAGCCGGGTGATTGCCGACCTGTATAAAGCCTTTTGCCAATACAAAAGTTCTCGTCGAACCAATGGTTTGCTCTGTCATTACAACCCTGCCTTGAAAATGGACTCGGGGATGTTCAAGTCATTGGCACGAAAGCCAGGACGCATGGGGCGATTGCCGGTGGGAACAAGTCCCTTGCCGGCTTCATACTTGAACAACGGAGAAAACGAAGGACGTGCGGCGGTGCGCTCCACAATGGTGGACACCTCCACGATTTCACGCACGATCTGACCATGCTGCGGATTGCGCTCGATGTACACCGCCGCCGTTATAGCTTCGGCAAAAGACTGTGCTATCTGGATTTCGGACATGCGTGCTGCATCCGGATGCGCCTGTACCACCTGCAAAAAGCGTGGCCAGACATGTTCAGCGCTGGTGGCATGGATGGTGAATGCACTATGTCCATG
>JAFLCF010000295.1 GCA_017303735.1 Anaerolineae bacterium | reverse complement strand
GCGCCAGGCTTCAGCCGTGTAGGGCACATCGATATCGAAAGAGAATGAGGTCACACCTTCAAAGCCAGCTTCTCGCAAATCGCGAAACCAATCGGGGTAACTGCCATTCTTATTCCCAAAGCGTTCATACCATTTGGGGTTATACGTTTGAATAAGACGCTCCGTTTGATTCACAACATTGCCAGGCAACGGAAGCCAGTCGAAGTGGGCGATCAACACCGTGCCGCCCGGTTTGAGCAAGCGTTTCACTTCCTGCGCCGCCAGTGGACGGTCGAACCAGTGCCAGCATTGCCCGGCGGCAACGACATCAAACGCCTCATCGGGCAGACCTGTCTCTTCAGCTTTGCCCCAGCGGAAATCGATCGTCAGCCCCTGCATCAAACTCAGGTCTTTTGCCTGTTCAAGCAATTGCGCTGAAATATCCATGCCAATGACCGAACAACCCCGGGCGGCGAATCCGCGGGCGAGGGTGCCGGTGCCCGTTCCGAGGTCCAGTAGAGAGGCGTTGGGGGGTACGATCCCATCTGCAAAGACACGCTCAAAAAACTCATCAGGGAATCCGGCACGATGTTTGGCGTAATCTTGCGCCGTTAAACCAAAGTTATATTCCATAGATCACTATAACCTTTTCAAATGAACGAAAGCCTGAAACAATGCAGCGATATTGAGGGCATGTTTTAACTTTCCTTGTTGCACCATCTCGATCAACTCATCGAATGGGACAAGCACTACTTCGATCTCTTCGGACTCATCAAGGTCTTGCTCACCCACCCATTCCACATCAGTAGCGAGATAACAATACAGAGTGTTTTGTTGAATGGCAGGGTTGGGATACGACCTGCCCACCTCAATGATCTGCCCAGCTTGATAACCGGTCTCTTCCAATAACTCGCGCTTCGCCCCCTCCAGCGGACTCTCGCCCTCATCCACCACGCCGCCGGGCAATTCCAACGAAAGTTCCTGCACGCCGTGACGGTATTGCTTTACCAATACCACTTCATTATTTTTCGTGATCGCAAGGATATTCGCCCACGAGTCAAACTCCAAGACAAATGCCTTGTATGGTTTTCCATTCGGCAGCTCGCAATTGTCCAAGCGAAACTTCGGCATGGGATGGCGCGAATCGATGATCTTCCAGGGTTTTAGCGACATTTACGCTTCCTCATTCTCTCTTGCCACTTTATTGATCTCATCCAAACTGGCACCACGTGCCTTTTCAAGGCGTTCGTAGCGTTTACTAAATTGACTCATTGCATAGTTGACGAAATCCTCTTCCTTCAAACCAAATGGAACGACCTGATAACGCGCAAAGGCATCACCGATCACACCAATGGCAGAGGGCAGCAACATATTCATCTGCATTTGCAAATTGTCCCATTCATCAGGATGTTCCGCCATAAGACGCGAGAGCAAATAGACACCATACGCAATATGCCGAGACTCATCTTGCTTGAGCAATGCAATCCCTTTACGCAAGCCAGGAAGCAAATCATTGCGTTCGAGCATGGTAAAGAAGGCTTGATAACCTGTCTCTGCCAGTACGCCTTCAACGATCATGTTGTAGGTGACCGAAGCCCGAATTTGAGAAGCAGGTGACGGGTCAGAGCGAAGCGCGTTCAACGCCTCAGGCAGGGATTCGTAGAAAAGCTGGCGATAGTTATCGCCATGAAATCGGCTCAAGTCCACGCCAGCCTCGGCGACTTCATCCATAAAACGGCGGAAGAAATCAGTATGTTTGGCTTCTTCAAAAAGGAAAGTCGTCAGGAACATTTCCTCTTCGATGCGCCCTTCTTCGGCAATCGCTTGAATCAGCGGGAGCAGATCGAGGGTCACCGCCTCTTCGCCCGCGACGAACATGGAGAGCAACAACAGACACAGATCTTTCTCTTCGTCTGTGAACCTCGCCCAATCCTGTTTATCTTTGGCGAGATCAATATCCGCTGGATTCCAAATGCCGAGCTTCTTGGCTTTTTCATACAACCGCATCGGCGGCAGGTCGCGATTCAATCCGCGGGTGGTGGTGGCAAAGGCAGTGCGGGACATTAGTTTCTCCTTGAATTCGATTGTAAGGGCGACCCTTCAATGATTATCAATAAGTCAAAACATCATGGGCGGGTCGCCCCTACATTATAATTTGCGCATGCCTATTACCACCGACTCCGTCCGCACGTATTATGACGAAAACACCAATCTGTTTCTAAAATTTAGCGGACACAAACAAGCCCAAAACATCCACCGCACTTTGTGGATGCCCGAAACGAAAAACATTGAAGATGCGCTCAATACCTCCAATGCCCTCATCAAAGCAGAGATCGAATCGGTTTCGCCGCAAAACGCCCGCATCGCAGACCTCGGTTGCGGCGTCGGCGCGAGCCTGTTTTACATTTATCCACGTTTACAAAATCCATCCCCCGCACTGGGATTAACCCTCAGCCCCGTACAAGCACGACTCGCGCAAGAGTCGGCAAGTCAACTCGGGCTGCAAGATCACATCCGTTTCGCCGAAGGAGACTTCACTTCCGTACCCCTACCCACTGCATCACTCGACGCGGCCTATTCCGTCGAAGCGGTTTGCCATGCGGTAGAGCCTGAAAAATATTTTCAAGAAGCGGGTCGGTTGCTGCGCAAAGGCGGTAAACTGATTCTCGTGGATGATTACAAGTCTCCGCGTTCGTTCAACCCTAGCGAACAAAAATGGTTCGACGCCTACATCGAAGGCTGGTATGTCCCTGGCGTACGAACTATTGAGCAAACCGTTGCCTTTGCAGAAAAAAATGGACTGCAACTCAAAAAGAACAACGAGCTCACACCTCATCTGCGCCTGCGCAACCTGCCAGATTTTCTAGCCAGCACCTTGCTCTTCCTCGGTGAAAAGCTGCCGATCAAACATGCCATCGTGCCATCCATGCTGGGGAGTATGGCATTGCAACAGTGTTTGCACATGAAGATTGTAGAATATCGCTTCCTTGTATTCGAAAAGAATTAACCGCGAAGCACGCGAAGGGCGCAAAGTTTTAAAAGGTTTTTCTTCGCGTTCTTTGCGCTCTTAGCGGTTTAAAAAATGTCAAAAACCATTACCCTCCTCACCAGCGGCACCCTTGGGGATGTCCTCCCTTATATCGCACTTGGCAAAGGCTTGGCAGATGAGGGCTACAACGTCCGCGTTGCGGCGCCGCGCGGGTTTGCGAATCTTTTTCAAGAACGTAGGGGCGGGGTTCCCCCGCCCACATTCGCCCCATTCGACGGCAACCCCACCGACCTGCTCATTGAGCAAGGCGACTCCACGCCGATGACGCTCGGCACAAATCCCATTCGCTCCATCCAAGCCACACGCGCCTTTTTGCAAAAAGCCCGTCCGCTGTATCGCCGCATGCTGCACACCGCCGCCGAAGCCTGCCGCGGCGCAGACTTGCTCATTCACGGCTTGCCTACCATTTGGGGCGCACACATCGCCGAAGGGCTCGGCATTCCCGCCGTCCGCGCCAACTTGCAACCTCTCACCCCCACCCGCGAATTCCCGTCGGCTTTGCTTCCGTTTCGTTTTTCTCTTTTTGGAATCGGGAACTGGTTCTCGCATTGGGCTGTGACTCAAGCCACATGGCTTTCGTGGCGCTCGGAAATAAACCACACGCGTCACGCGGACTTTGGGCTGGGTGCAGCCCATTGGCTTGACCCTTCCCTCCGAACAGACTCGCACCAACCGCTCACCCTCAACGCCTTCAGTGAACATGTCGTACCACGCCCAAAAGATTGGAACGAGAAGCAAATCATCACAGGTTACTGGAAATTAAAAGAAGTAACGAGTGAACGAGTTGATGAGTTAGAAGAAGTTCAACGATTTATCGACTCAGCAAAGAGCCCCATCGCTATCGGGTTCGGCAGCCCTGGCACGCAGGGATATTTGCCCATACTCGAAGAAGCGCTGAATATCTCCAACGCTCAAGCCGTGTTGACTCTCCCCTCCAAATGGCACAGCAACGTGAAATCCAAAAATATCTTCCCCATCGAAACCATCCCGCATGAATGGTTGTATCCACGCGTGAGAGTCGCCATCCACCACGGCGGGGCTGGGACAACGTCTGCGAGTTTGCATGCAGGTATTCCCACCATAACCCTGCCCCTCGCCATTGACCAGTTCTTCTGGGGCGAACGGATTCAGAAATTAGGCGTGGGTTTGTCCATTCCGCAGAGAAAGCTCAACGCGCAGAATCTCGCAGAAGCGATCAGCGAAGCATTAAGGAATAAAGAAATGAATGAGAAAGCAATATCTATTCGGAAAGCATTGATCCAAGAAGATGGGATTCAACTGGCAGTGAAGTACTTGTCCACCACTTAACTAATGCAATATGGAATAAAAAAGAAAAGTGGCGAATGAGCTGATAATCTTCTCCATTCGCCACTTTTAATTCACTTGAGAATTACATTATGGCAGTTCGATCACGGTCACTTTGGCAACTGCCTGATTCACTACGTACAACTTCCCGTTTCCATCAAGAGCAAGCGCAGTAGGGCGTTTGAACGGATTTGAAAACAAGGTCTTGCTACCCAATGCCCACAGGAAATTCCCATCATTATCAAACACTTCTAAACGACCCAGGTCATAATCGGTCACATACACATTGCCTTGTGCATCCA
>JAFLCF010000294.1 GCA_017303735.1 Anaerolineae bacterium | reverse complement strand
GGCGACAGCTACGAACTCCACGCGTGGGATACGGTCAAAGGCTCAGACTTTTTGGCAGATCAAGACGTCGTGGATTTTTTTGTGCATGAGATGCCCAAGGAAATTCTGCATCTCGACCATTGGGGCATTCCCTGGTCGCGCACAGAGGATGGGCATATCGCGCAGCGTCCGTTCGGCGGGCACACCTACCCACGGGCGGTCTTTGCAGCAGATAAAACCGGTCACCTTGAGATGCAGACCCTGTACGACACCTTGATGAAGCACACCAAGAAGATCAATCGTTATGACGAAGGCTTCGTCACTTCCATTCTTATAGAAAATAATCGCTTCGCGGGCTTGACCATGATCGATATGATCAATGGCAAGCTCGTTTTGATTCGCGGTAAGGCGCTCATCCTTGCGACGGGCGGAGCGGGTCAGATCTTCGGTTTCACGACCTACTCTGAAACCGTCACTGGCGACGGGCTGGCGATGGCGTATCGCGCCGGGTTGACTCTCAAGGATATGGAGTTCATTCAATTCCACCCGACTGGGCTCATCCCCAGCGGTATTTTGATGACTGAAGCCTGCCGCGGCGAAGGCGGGACTCTTCTCAACAACAAAGATGAACGCTTCATGTCTGAGTATGCGCCATCCAAAATGGAACTGGCTCCGCGTGACATGGTCTCGCGTTCAGAGATGACCGAGATCGAAGCTGGGCGTGGATTTCCCGGCCCCGACGGTTTGGATTACATTCATTTGGATTTGCGTCACCTTGGACGTAAACAAATTCTGGAACGCCTCCCCCTCATCCGCGAAGTGACCATCAAACACATTGGGCTTGATCCTATCGAGAAGCCGATTCCGATTCGCCCGGTAGCGCACTACACCATGGGCGGAGTCCACACCGATATTAAGGGACATACTCCCGTTGAAAATATTTGGGCGGCAGGTGAAGTATCGTGCGTGTCTCTGCATGGTGCGAATCGACTTGGCTCGAACTCGACAGCGGAATGTCTCGTTTGGGGACGTGTGGCTGGCGGCGAAGCGGCTCGTTATTGCGAGAAGGCTTCAGTGGCAGAAATGCCCAAGTCGGCAGAGCAGGAATGGGCGAAGATCGAGGCGTTGATCGCATCTACTGGTGATGAAGACCATTACGCGATCCGCAAAGAGTTACGTCACAATCTTGATGCCACGATGGGCGTCTTCCGCACGGGCGAGCAGATGGAAGCGGGCTTGAAGAAAATTCGTGAACTCAAAGAACGCTATAAGAAAATTTCGCTCAAGGACAAAAGCCTGCGCTATAACACCGACCTCGAGCGCGCCATCGAAACCGGATTCATGATCGATGTAGCGGAAGTGGCGACTCTCGGCGCATTGACCCGCACCGAATCTCGCGGCGGACATGCTCGGCGCGATTTCAAAGTGCGCGATGATGAGAGCTGGTTGAAGCATACGATGGCTGATTACAGCGAAGCGGGACCGAAACTGAGTTACAGCAAAGTGGACATTTCGATGTGGAAGCCTGTTGAAAGGAAGTACTAATCATGGCAAACAAACTTACTGTTTATAACAACCGACTTGGACTCAAGGGTTGGGTGTATGCAGGCAAATATTCTTTTGAACGATATTTGTATATTGGGCATCGCTTGTCTGGTCTTGGCTTGATCGCCTATATGGTCTTGCACATCGTTGAAACCGCGAACCGAATGCGCGGTGAAGAAGCCTGGGCAGAGTTGATGGCATTATTTGCCCTCCCCATGTTCAAAGTGGTTGAGTATTTGTTATTTGCCGCGGCGGTCTTCCATGCCATGAATGGAACCCGCTTGCTATTAGTGGAACTAGGCTTCTTCCTCGGCAAGCCGGAAGAGCCGGTGTATCCGTATAAATCATCTGTCATGAAGCATCGCCCGTTGACCTACATCATCATGCTGTTGGCAGGTCTGTTGATGGCGTTGGGTGGTTCGAGTTTGTTCTTTGAGTAAAACCGATTAACCGCGAAGAGCGCAAAGGGCGCAAATAGAAATAAGATTTTCTTGGCGTTCTTAGCGTGCTTGGCGGTTTAATAAGTTAGGAGTATTCTCATGAGAGAAACACGTCTTTGGTCTTTACACATTCTAGTGATCCCCATCATTGCGATCTTGCTGGGTGCGCATTTTGCAGTTCAGCATTACGCTCCAGTGTTTTTCGGCACGAGTGTGGAAGAAGCCCGCTCCTTCGAAGCGATGATCGCACGTGGTAAAGATACAGCCCAATTGGTTGTGTATATTCTTTTGCTGGCGGCGGGTCTGTATCACGGACTGTACGGCACGCGCGGCATCATCCGTGAACTTCCACTTTCGCCTGCTCTTGCCAAAGTGGTGGATTGGGGAATTCTCTTAATCGGTATTGCCATCTTTGCATTAGGCACCTACGTCACCTGGTGGACGTTCACCCACCCCGGAGTATAGACATGGCTGATACAAAACTCATCACCTTCAAAATTCACCGTTACGACCCGGATAAAGATACGGCTCCGCATTGGGAAGAATATAAGCTCAACGTCCACGACGGCATGACCGTGTTGGAAGCTTTGCACGAGATCAAAGCTGAGCAGGCGCCGACACTTGCGTGGCGTTCGTCCTGCCGTATGGGAGTGTGCGGATCATGTGGCATGTTCATCAACGATCTGCCCATGCTCGCCTGCCAGACTCAGGTGCTGCATCTTGAAACCGATGTGGTCAAAGTGGCGCCGTTGCCGAACTATGACAACGTGAAAGATCTTGTGCCAAATTTGGAACCGTTGTTTGAAAAACATGCAACTATCAAGCCCTTCATCATTCATACGAATTCAAAAGAGATCGAAGAACCAACGGGTGAATTCATTCAATCTGTAGAGCAACGCGACGAATACAGCCAGTTCACCTTCTGCATCAAATGCGGATTGTGCCTCGCAGCTTGTCCCACCGTGGCGACCGATCCGCTCTTTCTTGGACCTCAAGCCTTGGCTCAAGCCTACCGTTACACGGTCGACAGCCGTGACTGCGGACTCAAAGAACGCCTTGTCGCCATCGATGCCTTCCACGGACCGTATCAATGCCACATGGCGGGGGCGTGTTCGCAAGCCTGCCCCAAAGGTGTGGACCCTGCTTTCGGCATTCAATTGTTGAAGCGGACGCTGGTACTCGATAGCATTGGCTTTGGTAAAAAAGAGAAACATCTCTCAAAGATCATGCCACTGGCAGATGTGGTTGCGCAGATCGAAGAGTTCGCTCCACCGCCGAGGACGGTCAAGTAATTAGTGGCATTAGCTAGTGAGCCGTATCCATGAGGATACGGCTCACTAGTTGTTATAATAAAAACATTCCAATAGTGAAATTTGGAGAAAGCAATGAGTAACTATAAAGAGATTGAAATAGTGGTCGATAATAATAGTTGGGGGAGCAAATCAGCACCATTAGAGATAAAAAAACTATCGGGATTCAGGTCTGCAAATATTGACCTTTCTCTTTTGCATACTGCTCTTTGGACACGACCACCAAAATACACCGGGTTTGATCTGTCAGATTGTTGGGCATGGTTACGGTATCAACGGGCATTTGCTGGAATTTCTGATTTAATGTTTCGATCTGAGTGGAATGATATAGATCCACATCAAAAGACAGTTTCAAGTGATGAATTAGGGGTCGGGTTTACAACTCAGCTTTTCGTTGAAGAACTTGATTTTCTTGCATATGGTGATACAAAATATATACTTGAAATATTAGATCCTTATGGGTCATGGATAGCGAAAAAATCAAAAAATGGTCAAAATAAATTACCAGACTATATTGCTATTGATTCAAAATTACGCCTTAATATCTTAGAGTGTAAAGGTACTCAAACTTCATTATCCAGTCTTAGTAAGGCAATACAAGGTGGAAGAACTCAAAAAACTAATATTAATCCGAATGGTGGAGTTAAAATTAATCATTCGCTGGTTTCTGGGCTATATATACCTCAGTGGAATAAACCTTCAAAAGCGACAATACAAATAAGTGACCCGATATGGGAGGATTTGATGTTGTTTTTGGAAAAGTCAAATTTTCAAGACTTAAGCGTAACTATTACACAAATTGTCATGGCAAAGCAATTTGCTTTGATGGGTTTTTATTCTATGGCTAATGCTATTATGAACATCAGCATCAAACATCACGGAAGTCGTAAAATATTAAATGTTTCAGATCGTGATTTTGAATTCCTGAGGAGTGGCGATTATCTTGTGTTTTCGCTAGATATGCCATTGCCTCCTCATGAAATATTTGTTGAAGATATACGCGCAAAAACCAGGAGAGTAAATTTTCGAATAAGTTACCCGTTTGAGAATTTTAGGAACCTGCTTGAAAGTACAGATGTGTTTGAAAGTTTTGACGTAATTACGCGTGGACTTGAGGGGAAAAAATGGAAGCAAAGCGAAACGGATACAACTGTTGTATTAATCTCGCCCTTTGGTTTTGAATTAAGTCTTCAATACCTTTATTGAAGATAAAAGAGCCTATTGCCAATCAATAAATTTATGTAGGCAGATTGGTGCATAGCCATTTGTCCAATTTCACTTAACACGGTTTAACTCGCGATTCGTGAAATCAGAGAGTAAAATAGGGCGTTCCAACTATTTCAATCGGAGGCTTCAATGGGCTTGAAGAGAAATGTACC
>JAFLCF010000293.1 GCA_017303735.1 Anaerolineae bacterium | reverse complement strand
CGTTGATAAAGTCCCATGCGGCGCGTTCGGCGAGGGTCTTGCTCTTGGCATACGCGCCAATGTTATTCTCGATCAACGACCAATCTTCTTCGGTAAAGGTGCGATGTTTATCTTTATACCCAGAAGACACGGCAGCAACGGATGAAACCTGCACCACACGCTTCACCCCAGCCTTGTGCGCGGCTCGCAACACGCGCAATGTCCCTTGCACGGCGGGGATGATCAACTCATCTTCGTTTTCAGGTTCAAACAACGGAAACGGCGACGCGACGTGCAGTACATAATCGATGCCGTTCATCGCCTCATCCCACCCTGCATCTTGCTCCAGGTCCGCGGCTTTGAACTCCAGCCGGTCATTGGCTTGACCGTATTTGGTCACTGCCTCGCGGACTTCGCTCTCTTTTGACAAAGAACGAATCGTTCCACGCACAGTGTAACCTTGTTCGAGTAATTGAAGGATGGTGTGAATGCCAACGAAACTGCTTGCGCCGGTGACGAGAATGGGCTTTGATGAAATTGTCATGTTAGAAGAGTCCTAAGAGAAGTAATGAGATCAGCGTTCCGAATGCGCCGCAGGAAAAATTGACCAGGTCGTTGTCCAGCCACTTCCAGCCGCGGATGTGAACCGTCTCTGTGCCACAAGTGTGAAGCGGATGTTTCTCGGTCTCCTTTTGGTCTTTGGGGCAGTAATACATGGCTTGGACGGTACCGCCGATCAGCGAGTCGAAGAGCGAACCAGCTAACCCGGCGAGAGTGACGACTGGAAATAGTGACCAGTTATCCGTTAGGAAAGAGGCGAGGAAGGCGATTAATGCGGAACCGGCTAGAGAGGCGAGTGTGCCCACCAGCGAGATTCCGCCCGAGGTGCCTTTTTCCACGACCTTGGTTAAGTTTGTGATCATGCGTGGAGGGTTGGGATTCAACACGCCGAGTTCGGTTGCCCATGTATCGGCATTGACAGCGGCGAGCGATGCGGCGAAGGCTGCCCAGACCCAGACTTCATTGGGATAAAAAAAGTGCAGGGCGGCGAAGAGAGTGGCAATACCACCGTTGCCAAAGACCTGACCTGCATCACGTTCGTGCCCTTTGGAAAATTTTTCTTCGAGCTTGGCTTTGCGCTTTTTGAAGGCACGACTCAATGCGGATGAGGTGATGAAAAAAGTGAGCAGGAGAATTGCCCAATTCAAACCACCGATGCCAAAGATGATCGTACCAGTGAAGGCAGCAGCAATGGCTCCGCTTTGGTTGAGGCTGCGGGCTTTGTATGCGAGGAAGGCAATGGCGAGTGCGAGAAGAAAACCGAGGAGAAGTTGCATAAGGTTGAAGGTTGCAGGTTGAAGGTTGGAAGGTTTTGAACTTGTAACCTTCAACCTTTAACTTTTAAACTGGAGTTGTGACGATGAATAAAACTGCGAGCAAAAACAGTAAGCTGGTGAATGTGCTTGAACCCCAAACGATAAAGGCAAGGATGCGTTCACGCTCCCAGCGATAGAAGTAGAGACCGGCGATCCACCCGGCTACGGCGAGTAGAAGACTCGCAACCGGGAAGATGATCAACTGTGAAGAAGGGACAGCTTCAAGGGTGCCGCCAGAAGCTTGGATGCCCAACGCCACTTGTGGTGTGGATGGGATGATGAGGCTCGCCCAAATGAACAAGCCAATATTGAGAAAGAGTGCCGAGAGCCAGAGATAGCGTGCCATGCCGCTTTCCCACGCTTGCGAAACGATGAACGAAGGATAGACCGATTTGGCTTCAGTAGGGGCGAGGCTGCCCATCTCGGTGGCGCGGGCAAAGGTCTGTGCGAGACCGGAGGGGTTATCGGGCGAGATGACGAAGACTCGTTTAGCAGTGGCGATTAGTAAAAGTTTTTTTGCGTCTGATGCAATGAATTCCACACTGCCGAGATCTGGGTGGCGGCGGATGCCAAGCAATGCGCCGGGCAATGGCAAGGCAGGCAAATTCAGCGGGTTGGTCAGGTCTTCGGCGGGGCGAATCCATTCAATGTCTGAGAGGGGAATATCTTCCACGCGCAGACCCCAATGAATGGCGAGACTATCACGGTCGATCTCATAACTTCCGCGATAGAGGGCAAAGATGCGATATGCGAAAAATGGAACGGGAACAAATGCCGCTAACGAGACCAAAAGCCATATGAGGAAAGCGGGTCCCACATCAGCAGAAGAGAGTTGGATGAATCCCACCACGACCACAACGATGAGAACGAAGAGGATGATGCCGTGAATGAGAAGTCCGCGCTGTTTGGGCGGCGGGAATAAACCAGTATTCATGGAAGATACAACATTTTTATGAAGACGGTCTTTGGCTTTTCTTCGCGCAGAACCAATTCAATGTCGCCGCCTTCTTGAAGACCCATCAAATGTGGATTATCAGCAATGCGCATGCGAATTTCATACGCCTGACCCTGAACAGTATAAGCAAACTTTCCGTAATATGAATAACGGCGCCCTCCTTTGCTGGAGGTGGACTTGATCGTTTCAAGGTCGAGAATTTTTCCGATCACGGTGATCCCATCACGGAAGGTGGCTGTGATGAGGTTGTAACGATAAATGAGCCAGACGATGCCGATTACAGTCAGCGCAGCTAATGACACAACCAATGGCGGAAAGAATTGGTTTTCAAATCCAAAGTATGTGATGCCTTGAAATAATAGCGAACCAATGATCAATTGCACTGCGCTTTTGATATTGTAGTCGGTGAAATAAAGCTTGCCGAATGAAGGAACGGGTTTGTCCATGATGTGCCTCTTTAATTTAATAAATTGATATCACTTGAATTCAAAAGCATTTCAACAGATAAAGTGCCGCTTTCGTTGGATGCACGACGTTTTAATTCTACCATTCCATTCTGAAGCCCTTTTTCGCCAACGGTCAGACGCACGGGGCAGCCGATCAAATCCGCGTCGTTGAATTTGACTCCCGCACGTTCATCACGGTCGTCAAATAGAACCGCAATGCCTGCGTTTTGCAAGGCGTTATAAATTTCTTCGGCTTTGGCTTTGGTGTCCATCGTCTTGCCGGGCACGTGCATCAGGTACACATCGAATGGAGAAGCCGATGTAGGCAAGGTGAGACCTTTACCATCGTGATGGGTTTCGGCGAGAGCGAGCATTAAGTTCGTGAGGTTTGTTTCTCCATTTTCAGCAAGCTGCAAAGCCGACAACACCTCAAGCGGATTACCGCATGTTGCGCACGCATCTCCGGCTTTGGCTTGCACCAAGTCTGCAACCATCTCTGCGGCATAATCTCGCGGATAATTCGTATTAAGCAGATGATAGCCTTTCTCATTCGCACCTGCCACCAAATTTTGCGATTGGGGGATCAAGTCATCGACGAGGATGAGCGCATCCTTTAAGCCAATCGGCGATGCATACCCCGCCTCTGCCCCGGACCTTGAAATGGATTCTGCATCTGCAAGTTTTACCTCGCCGATGAGTTTGCTCAACTTGGCTTCGCTCAGTTGCATATCTCCGCGTATAGCGATGAAGACAAATTTATTATCCGCCTTGCGGACGTACATCAACGCTTTGGCAGTCTTCTCTTTGGGAATATTCAGCAGATTTGCCAACGCTTCGATCGTATTGCACTCCGGCGTGGACACTTTCTCCAGCGGCTTTTCTTCTTCGCGTGGCAGCGGAGTCTTTTTGAATTGTGCCAGTTCAAGCTGTTCGGCATATCCACAAGAGGGGCAGTGGGCGAGTTCGATATTTCCGGTAGAAAGCGGAAAGTAGATGGCTTTGTCGTTTTTGTGAAGCGGCAAGGAAAGATCAAAGAGGAAAGAAGGATCATTTGCCCGTAATCGCGCCAACATGGCTTCTCCCAACGGCAGGATCTGATTCTCGCGAGTCATACACCCAGCACGGACGAGCCAGCCGAAGCCCTGAGTGCGGGCGTTGTTTGGAAATTCACGTTGTGTTTGAATGGAGAGGGAGGTGTATTTCATAGATTCTCGTAGGGATGGGGCTTGCCCCCATCCTTATTTTGGCAAGCAGGACAGGGGCAAGCCCTGTCCTTACAGAAAAAGGCGACCCTTCTTGGTCGCCCATGCCTTTAGGATTCTTCTGTTTTCTTCTTACGTGGCAAGCGTTGTGTGCTGACAGGTGTAGATGCTGGTACGGGCGCAGGTTCAGGGATTTGGATCGGCGTCTGTGCGATGACTTCGGCTTGAGCGGCTTCCGAAGGCGTGGCTTCAGGAGCAGGCTCGAGATTAAGGTCGACCGATTCTTCCATCCGAATTTGACCACGAAGGAATGCACCTTCTTCGGTCACGAATGCGGTGGTGATTACGTCTCCCCACACACGCCCCGTCGCGCGGATTTCCAGCTTTTGGGTGGTGATATTCCCACGCACCGCACCTGCCACAATCACGGTGTTGGCGCGCACGTTTTGACAGGTCACGCGCCCGGTCTCGCCGACCACGAGCATGCCGCGCAAGGCGATCTCACCTTCGAATGCGCCTTCAATGCGCACACCGCCGGAGCCGTTGATCGAACCGTGCCAGATCACCCCAGAACCCAACACCGAAGTGATGCGCTCTACGGCTTGGATGGGTTGTGCGGGTTCTGCAGGAGTTGGGTTTCGTTTGAACATGGTGGCAATTTTACCCTAATTAAATCAAACGCTCTTGCAGGGGCTTAGCCCCTGCAAGAGCGTTAATCTTAAAGAAAATGGGCGCTGATGTTATCAACCAACGCCCAACTTATTACTCGTAACTCGTTA
>JAFLCF010000292.1 GCA_017303735.1 Anaerolineae bacterium | reverse complement strand
TTCACAGATCGGGCGCGTGGTCTTGCGCCGTGCCTACGCCGATTGGGCAGAAGCCGCCAGCAAACAACGCCATCTGCTCAACATGGGCGTGGAGTTGATCCACGTCAACAGCAAGCGTGGCAAGAACGCTGCGGACATTCGCATCGTGCTCGATGCGCTTGAATTGTTCTACAACGAAAAGGAATCCTTCTCGCATGTCTTGCTGGTTTCTGGCGACGGCGATTTCACCGAGTTGGTGCATCGTCTGCGGGCGCATGGCAAGACCGTCATCGGTTTAGGCGTCAGCGGCACGACTGCCGATTTTCTCGTCAGCGCCTGCGATAAATTTGTGTATTACGACAAGTGGCAGGGTGTAAACAAGTTTAAAAAAGAGACGCCTTCGAATGGCGGGCAAAAGCAACCTGTCGCGAAGCAAAATAATCAACCTGCGCAAAAGCAGGAAAAACCTCAGCCGCAAAATCAAGAGAAGGCACAGCAACAAGAAAAACCTGCGCCCAAGCCCGCCACGCCGATCTCGCCTGAAAAACGCTTGGAGCGTTATCTCAACATTTTGGTTGCACACAAGATTCGCATGACGCCGAATACGAATCGTCCGCTGGTGATCTACAAACTGTATGAGTTGGTTCAATCAAACAAGGGTATTACCTTCAATCAACTGAAGGAACAGGCACAGACTTTATTTGCCTCTGCCACACCGCAGATCGAACCGCAATTGGTGATGGATGCTGTGCATCAACTCTTCCACACCTATTGCTTCTCCTTTGAAGAGACCGGTGACCGCATCCGCATCATGGATCGTCCAATGCACTTCCCTGAAGATGTTCGCGGAGCTTCGGATCTGCTCAACAAATGTGATGCAAAAATTCTCAGCATGATCTCTGGCGACCTTGGCGCTTCGGAAGAACTCGACAAAGAAGCCGCTGCCAAGATTCTTTATGGCGGTGTGCGCAACCCCAAAGTGCTCAACCACATTCAAGAATTGCTCGATTCAGAAACTCAGGTATAATCGCGAACATGCTTTACATTTTCAGCGTAGGCAAACCTCTTTTCGCAATGGCAATCAATGGCTTCGATCGCGCCATTCCTTGTCGTATTGCGCCTGTACGCTGAAAGTTCTCGCTTTCACACGCCGCAGGTGCCACCTGCGGCGTTTTTGTTTAACCCTACCGCTCTTGTGGGGGCTTAGCCCCCACAAGAGCAAGAGAAAATACAATGATCCAAATTCAACTCTCCAACATCACACTCGTCCTCGGTGCCAAACGCATCTTCGAAAACCTAAACTGGGAAATTCAACGTGGTCAACGCATCGGTCTCATTGGTGCGAATGGCGCGGGGAAGTCTTCGCTGTTCAAACTCATCGAAGGCGAACACGCTCCCGAATTGGGTGGAAGCATCACCCGCGCCCGCCTCATCACTACGGGATACTTGCCACAACACCCCGAGCTTGACCCTACTCTGACGGCGCTTGCTGCTGCCATGCAGGGCAATCCACGTGTGGGTGAGGTTCATGCCGAGTTAGAAAAGGTCGAAGCCAGTTTGGGTGACCCTGAAGTCTATGGTAATGAAAAAAAATTACAACGTGCACTGGAGCGACAGCATCAACTCATTGAAGAGTATCACGCCCTCGGCGGTGACTCATACCCGGAGCGGGTGAGGAGTCTACTGCTCGGGCTGGGACTCGCTCAAAGCGAATTGGACAAGCCTCTCTCCGTGTTGAGCGGCGGGCAGAAGAAACTGGTCGGGTTGGCGCGGCTGCTGTTGCTGAATCCAGATATCTTGTTATTGGATGAGCCGGATAATCATCTTGATTTGCCGGGCAAAATGTATCTCGAAAAACTCATCCGCGAATATGATGGCACCGTCGTCATCATCTCGCATGATCGTTATTTGCTTGACGCGGCTGTGACTCATATCGCCGAACTCGAAGATGGCAAGATGACCGTGTTTGAAGGCGATTACACCTCGTATATGGCGGATAAAGAAATGCGCCTCGCTCGGCAGGAAGAAATGTTCCGTGCCCAGCAAGTGACCATCAAACGCCTTGAATCGGCGATCAAACGTTTAGCCATTTGGGGCAAGGTCTATGACAACGAAGACCTTGCGCGTAAATCCAAGTCGATGCAAAAACGGTTGGATAAGATGGATAAGGTCGAGAAGCCGGTGACAGAACGTCGCCGCATGGAGATGCAGTTGAATGGCTGGCGCGGCTCGAACAAGGTTTTGGAGCTGGCGGGTATTTCCAAATCGTTTGGTGAGAAACACGTGTTTGCAAATATCAACGAGACGATCTGGCATGGCGAGCGAGTTGGGTTGATCGGAGCGAACGGGGCAGGGAAGTCTGTGCTGTTGCGGATGATCCTTGGCAAAGAAATGCCCGATGCTGGCGAGATTAAGATTGGTCCGAGTGTTTCGATTGGACATTACGCCCAAGAACATGAGACTCTTGATTTCAATCAAACCGTGGTAGATGCCGTCCGCTATGCGGGTGAGATGAGCGAATCAAAAGCGACGGCGTTCTTATTGCGATATTTATTTACCTACAAACAAGTCTCACAGAAAATCGGCGAGCTCTCCGGCGGAGAGCGTAGTCGTTTGCAGTTGGCGTTGGTCGTGCTCTCCGGCGCGAATTTCTTGTTATTGGACGAACCCACCAACAACCTAGACATTGCCTCGGCTGAAGTGTTAGAACAAGCTCTCGCCGATTTTGAAGGGACGGTCTTGGTCATTTCGCATGACCGTTACTTCCTCGACCAAACCATGCAACGTTTGCTGGTTATCGAAGACGGTCAACTTGCCGGGTATGCTGGCGGATACAGTGATTATTTGTCGGCAAAGAGTGGATAAATACCTGTTTATGTGTGTGCTATACTCGGTGCTATATTTCACAAACATGAAAGGGAAGCGAATATGGCAAACAATATTGTGTTGACGCTAACGGGTAGGGATAAGATCGGGTTGGTGGATCAGGTTACCAGTCTGGTAGTGAAGCGCAATGGGAATGTTGAATCCAGCCGCATGGCGCACCTGGGTGGAGAGTTTGCCATGTTGATGTTGATAAAAGTCCCCACTGCAGATGTGAGTGAACTTGATCATGATTTTCAACCCATGCGAAGTGAAGGCTATCAAGTCACACTTGTTCAGACGGATGAAGAAGGCAGAAAATTCGCGGGCTGGTTGCCTTACGAGATCGAAGTGACCGGCGCAGACCATGAAGGCATCATTCAACAAATTTCACATCATCTGGCTTCGCAAGGCATCAACATCGAAAGCATGGATACCAGTGCCTTGCCTGCGCCCATGAGTGGGACTCCGCTCTTTACGATGAAAGGCATTGTGCTAGTGCCGCCAAAGTTGAACTTCAATACTTGGAGTGATGCACTTGAAGAGGTCGGGGATAAATTGAATGTGAGCGTGAAGGTAGAGGTTGTGAAGTAGTATCAGAAGGCAGAATGTAGAAGGCGGAAGCAGTTTATCTGCTTCCGCCTTTTTCTTTTTTCTTTCTCGTTACTTGTTACTCATATCTAAATCTCATCACCCCAATCGTAAAGAACACTCCAGCAAAGCCAAGTAATACTGCTGACTCAGGCAAAATATCAAACAACCCGCCGCCACGTAGGACGAGGTCAAGCAAGCCTTGCATTGCCCAGGTGGTGGGGAAGATTTTGACGATGTTCTGCACTGCCGCGGGGAATAACTCCAGCGGATACCAGCAGCCGCCCAGCAATGCCATGACCATGCCCATCATGATGCTCAACCCGCTGGCTTGACTTTCACTCTTAATGAAAGTTCCCATGGTGGTGCCAATGGCTCCGCCTGCCAGGGCGGCACTTGTCAGCAGCACAAATAATGCGATCGGTTGATTGCCCCATTGTAGGTTCAGTGCGAACATGCCAAACAGGATCAGCAAAGACATTTGGATCAACGCCATCACAACCTGACCCGCAATTGTGCCGAGTAGGAAGACTGCCTTGCTGGTGGGTGTGGTGAGCAGACGACGTAACGTCCCTTGTTGGCGCTCATATGCGAAGAGGGCAGAGATGCCGAAAAGCGGAATGAACACCCAGGTGACCAATTGACCGGCAGATGTGTTTGCCCGCGGGTCATACTCCACCTGATCTGGCGTGCTGCCTTCAATGACGGTTATGCGTTCGGGTGCATCGGCTTGCATTTCTTTCGCGAGTTTCAGGGATTCTTCAAAATAAGCTTGTTCGGCTTCAGTCGACTCAAACGCCCGTTTGGCTTTGGCTTCTTCCACTGCCATGTTCGCGGCATTTGCAGAACTGCTCACACTGCGGATGGCTGTTTGAATGGCACGTTGAGCAATGGAAGCGTCCATATCGTTCGGCTGCTGACGAAAGTCCAGCTCGGCAGTCCCGTCTTGAATGGCAGAGAGATCCAAATTGGCCGGGATGACCAAAAGAGCAGAAACACGCCGTGCATTGAATTCTTCTTCAGCGTCTTCGAGGGGCAGCACATCAGGATACACTGCCGTGGACTGACCCAACTCGGCGATGATCTCTTGTGAGAGTGTAGTATTTGCCTGATCCACAACCACCAAGCGGACGCGGTTGTTATCGGGGTTGCCAGAGGGTGTTCCACCTGCCAGCAAAAAGGTAAATACCAGCGGCAGGATGATAAAGAATAGTAATTCTGATGCACTGGCAAAACGGATCACGGCGTCTTTCCAGGCGATGGCGAATATTTTTTTCATTTCTGCACCAAATTCTTCCGTCCAAATA
>JAFLCF010000291.1 GCA_017303735.1 Anaerolineae bacterium | reverse complement strand
ATGCCACGGTCACCTTGCAGAATTACTATCGCATGTATCAAAAGCTGGCAGGCATGACCGGTACCGCGCTGACCGAAGCCGAAGAGTTCAATAAAATTTACAAGCTCGAAGTCGCGCCCATCTCGCCGAACTTGGAATATCAATCCTATGGCAAAGAAGCGCCGCTGACCGAGATCAAAGCCAAGGATGAAGATGGGTACGCCTATTCATACTTTGCCAAGGCGGGTGATACCGCGCCGCTGTTCTTCCGCCGTAAAGATTATCCCGATGTCATCTATCGCACCGTTGAAGCCAAGCTGCGTGCCATTGTGCAAGAGATCGTGCGCTTCAATGCGTTGGGACGTCCGTTGTTGGTGGGTACCACGTCGGTGGAATCATCCGAACGGCTTTCGAATCGACTCAAAGCCGAACCCGTGCGCCGTTTGATGCAATATATGCTGGTGCGTGACCATTACATCCGTGCCAATAATTTGGAAGAAGACGGGCGCCTCATTGCGGACCTCGTGCCTTTTAACGAGCCCATTGACCGCATCACCCCGGATGCTTTGCGTGCTTTCATCAAGCCGCATGGCATGGCAAACATCAGCCTTGATGATGAGACAAACCTCAATACCTTGCTTGAGTTATTACGCCTGCCCGAAAATACCAAAGAACGTCTGAAGAAGATCTTCCAGGGTGGTGTGGTACATCAGGTCTTGAATGCGCGCCGCCATACCGAAGAGTCGCAGATCATTGCGGGTGCGGGTGCGTTCGGTGCCGTGACCATTGCCACCAACATGGCAGGTCGTGGTGTCGATATTAAACTCGGCGGCGAACTGGCAGAAGAAGTCATCTCGGCAGTTAACCGCGTGTTGGGTAAGGCGGGGTACAAAGATCCGTTCGATATGACGCATGAAGAACGCCGCGAAGCGTTAAAGAAAACCGACCCGTCGAATTTCGGTTTGTATGAAGCCGAGGTGAAGAACTTCCTGGGTTATTTTGATGATATGGAACGCGTAAAGGAATTGGGCGGCTTGCACGTCATCGGCTCGGAACGTCACGAAGCCCGCCGCATTGATAACCAGTTGCGTGGTCGTGCGGCACGTCAGGGTGACCCGGGTTCTTCGCGCTTTTATCTCTCGCTTGAAGATGACTTGATGCGCGTGCAGGGCGGGGCGCAGGTCAGCGCATTGATGGAACGCCTCAAAGTGGACGACACACTTCCCTTGGAAGCCCGTCTCGTGGCGAATGTGATTGAACAATCCCAGCATCGCATCGAAGGCGCGAACTTCGACGTCCGCAAGCATTTGCTGGAATATGATGATGTTTTGAATACCCAACGTCAGCAGATCTATGAACAGCGCAACCGTATCTTCGTCAAAGAAGACTTGAGCGGCGATGTGGCGGAGATGCTCGAAAATGAAGTGACCAAGCGCGTGGAAGTGGGTCTGGCGGATGAAGAAGGTCCGTGGCGTTTGCTGGCTTGGTTAGACCAGGTGCAGCCTGCCTTCGACTCAAAGAATGGCTTGTTCCCATCTTATGGATTCAAACTACTTCTCAACGAGATAAAAGATAGCGACCTTCGACCTTCGACCTTGGACCTTGTCGCCAAGTCTATCGAAGCTGAATATGCCCATGCCTTGCGTGCCATCGAAACGTTGATCGAGAAAACGGGCGAAACGCTTGAAACGCAGATCTCAGAACGTGAAGATACCTTGGATGCTTTCTTCCAGGGATTGCGTGACCGTGAAGATGAGCCGAAGCCGCAGAAATTAATGGAAGAGATCAACGGGTTGATGCGCCTCGCTCTGCGACCCGGCAACGACCTGCTGAAAAAACTGGCAGATGACCCCGAAGATGCGAGGGATGATATTCAGGAAATGGTCGCCAGTCAATTGACGATCATCAGCGCCACGCGTGTGATCGGCGCGATCCAGAATCGACTCGGCGAGCAGGTGCAGTGGCAGAACCCATTGCCTTCCGATTGGGATGAACTTTCGGATATTCTGCTGTTCACGAGCCGCGATGCCTTCGAGAAGAAGCGCGAACGTCTGAATACTCAGATCGCACGTGATATCGATGTGCTTTTGCAGCGCGAAGATGTTTCGACTGAGTCTGGCAAATTGCGTTTGTTGATCACGCTTGCCCAGGGAACCCGCACCGCCTTTGACCAGAAGACTCACAAGCAGGTGAAGCAATTGTTTACACGCTTTGCATACGCCTTCCATGCGGCGCAATTGTTGGAGGGACGTGAAGCCGAGGAGATCACCGATGAGGTGATGAATCATCTTGAGGCGGCAGAAGAAGCTTTGCGCGAGACCTGGGGACAAAGCGAGTTCACGCGTCTGAGCCAGAACGCGACCAAGCTCGCAGACTTTGGTCCGGCGGCGCGAATCGCTTTCGGCGAGGAAAAGCTTAATAACGCTCCATCCAGCCTGAGCGCGGACGAGGCGGCGAAGCTATCCTCTGCGTTGGGAAAATATGTTTTGAATGAAGTCCATCGTCAATTGTTGTTGAGTGCCTTCAGCGAGTTGTGGGTGGAATATCTCACAAAGGTTGAGGCATTGCGCGTGTCGATCGGCTTGGAGGCTTACGCCCAACGTGACCCGCTGGTACAATACAAACGAAGCGCGTCTGAAATGTTCCAACAGTTGTTGGAAGAGGTGCGTGGACTTGTGATCAGCCGTGCGTTTGCGGCACGACCGCGGCGGGTGGAGATCACACCGATCGAGACGACAGAAACGGCAGCAGCGCCGGGCGAAACGTCGGTGCAGATCGGCGCATCGTCTGACGGTAAGAAGAAGAAGCGTCGCCGTTCGTAATACTTTGAAGAGGAAGAGTTTGGCAGACGAAACAACTCCCTTGAATAAATATTTAGCCCTTCCAAAGGTGGAACTTCACCGCCATTTGGAAGGGTCATTGCGTCTATCGACCATGCTGGATATTGCCAGAAAGCATGGGGTGACGGTTCCCGTTTCAATGATGAACCTGAGCGGCTTGGTGCAAGTGCAAGACAAAGACCCGCTGACTTTTTCCAACTTCCTTGAAAAATTCAAGACCCTGCGTTTGTTCTACCGTTCGCCCGATGTAATCCACCGCGTGACAAGAGAAGCCGTGGAAGATGCAGCGAAGGATAATGTCCGCTATATTGAGTTACGTTTTACGCCGGTGGCGTTGAGCCGCGCCGAGGGCTTCCCTTTGCATGATGTGATGGATTGGGTCATCACCAGTGCGCAGGAAGCCGCAAAAGAATTTAATATCACGGTCGGTTTGATCGCTTCGGTGAACCGGCATGAAAGCCCTGAGCTTGCCGAGCAGGTGGCTTGGTTGGCAGTGGACCATATGAAACGCGGGCTGTTTGGTCTGGACCTGGCGGGCAACGAGGCGGAGTTCAAGTCGGCTCCGTTTTATGATATTTTCAAAGAGGCGAAACAATCGGGTCTGCATATCACCATCCATGCAGGGGAATGGGGACCCGCAGCGAATGTTCGCGATGCCATTGAGAATCTTGGTGCCGAGCGTATTGGTCATGGTGTGCGTGTGCTGGAAGATGATGTTGTGACAGTGCTGGCGAAGGAACGCGAGATCGCTTTTGAGGTCTGCCCGACCAGCAACTTCCAGACGGGTGTGGTGAAGGAATTCGAAAAACATCCACTGCCGCGCATGCTTGAGGCGGGCTTGCGTGCCACAGTCAATACAGATGATCCCAGCATCTCGCGCATCTCGCTTTCGCACGAGTTCCAGCAGCTACGTGAAAAATTGAACATCCCCATGGACACATTAAAGAAGTGTGTACTGGTTGCGGCGGAGGAGACCTTCCTGCCGAATGCCGAAAAAGCGGATTTGGTCGCTTTGTTGAAGAAAGAAATGAATATTCGCTAGCCCACTTCCATCTCTGCCGTTAAATCAGTATAATTCCGGTCTGAATTTCCAAGTTAACCCCACCACATTGTATTAAGGATATCAAAGGCGCACCTTTGTGTTCTTCGTAATCTTGTGGTGTGAGTCCTCCCTCACCCTAGCCTTCTCTCTTTGGGAGAGAGACTGGAAGGGAAAAATCACACTCCAAAGGAGACACAACCATGAACGATCTATTTAAGTCCCGTGACGTATTAAGTGTGGGCAAGAAAAAATACGTCTACTTCCGGCTCGATGCCCTCGAAAAAGCCGGGCTGACCCAACTCAGCAAACTGCCCTATTCCATTCGTATTGTGCTCGAAGCCGCATTGCGTCAGTGCAATGACAAAGAGATCACGCAGGAGGATGTGAAGAACATCGCCTCGTGGACTCCCAAAGGCGCCCGCCCGGGCATCCCCTTCCTGCCGGGTCGCGTGGTCATGCAAGACTTCACCGGCGTGCCTGCTGTAGTGGACCTCGCTGCGATGCGCGCAGCCGTGGCTCGTTTGGGCGGCGACCCCAAGAAGATCAATCCGCTCGTGCCGGTTGACTTGGTCATTGACCACTCGGTGCAGGTGGATTTCTTCGCCACAGCCGAAGCGCTCAACCGCAATACCGAAGTTGAGTTCCAGCGCAACCGTGAACGCTACGAGTTCCTCAAGTGGGGACAAAAAGCCTTCAGCAATTTCCGCGTTGTGCCGCCAATGACCGGTATCGTGCATCAGGTCAACTTGGAATATCTAGCGGATGCTGTGATGACCAAAGAAGAGAACGGCGAGACCATCGCCTTCCCTGATACGCTCGTCGGCACCGACTCACACACCACCATGATTAATGGTTTGGGCGTGGTGGGTTGGGGCGTGGGCGGTATCGAAGCC
>JAFLCF010000290.1 GCA_017303735.1 Anaerolineae bacterium | reverse complement strand
GAAATTCGTGATGGCTCATGCCCCTGGGTGGCGGGATATTCAGGCATCATGCAGCAAGGCAATTCTGTGCCTGTGATCGTAAACCTCAATGCCGCCTCGCCCGATAACACCGCGCAAACTCTGAGCATGGGTGAAGATTATTATTCATTCGATCTTGTCAGCGCGGGTTTAAAAGGCTGTGCCCACATGGATTTCAGCGCCGATGGTCAGACTGTGGTTTGCACCGAACAAGGCAGCGCTCCCAGTTATCGTTTGTGTTCTAACCCAAATTTCACTGGGCAGGATTGCATGGCGAATGGCGGCTATGGCATTGTCTATAACCGCATCTTTGGGTTTACCTTGAACGGCGATGTCTATCAAAACGTGCATGGCGCAGCTTCACAAGAACCGCTTTTCGAGCATTTGCATCCCACCGCGTTGCCCAATGCCGAACGCTATTGGAAAGAAGATCAACAATGCGCCATCTACCTCACCAAATATTCCGAACTCGGCAGCGATCATCTTCTGCTTGCCACCGTCCTTTGCCAATCCAGTGTGGCAGATGTTGATGGCATCCTTTTCTCGCGCCTGATGCTGATCGATTTCACCGACTCGCAACACCCGCTCTACTTCGACATCACAGGCTCGCTTGAAGACACCTTCCCAGAACGTTGGGCACCTGGCACTGCCTCGGCGTTGATGGGCTCATTTGAGGATCAATAAAATGAAACGCACACTGATTCTTTTTCTCCTCCCAATCCTTCTCTCTGCTGCATGTTCTTTCTCCTCCCAAACTCCTGCCGCGCCTCTCCCTCCAACCGAAGCTGTTTCTGTTCCTCCAACCTCCATCCCCACTGAAACCGCTCCCGCTGCCGCGCCAACCGTTGCACCTGTCAACCTCAACGACTACGCCATCTTCTCCATCAACGTGCAGGATTTTTCGTACCCCGAACAATCTGCCGCCGTGTTGGATAAGATTATCACTCTGCACGAAACCTACAACCTGCCCGTGGATATTTACCTAACCGATGTGATGGCGCAAATTTATGCGCAGCAATTCCCACAACTGCTCGAGCGGCTCAAGACCTCTCCTGTGGTTGCCATCTCGTATCACTACCGTGCCCCGCGCCCGTATGCGAATAATTACGACTGGCTTGGCTTGCAAAACATGAGCACCGATGAACTTTACCAAACCGTACTGCGCTACGAAACCCACGCGGTTGACCCCGTCACTGGGCAAACAACAGACGCGGCGGGCGGCTATCAAAATGTGGCTTCGCTCATTGGGTATCCGCCGTATGCTGCCTCATCCCTCTCCAGTGACGCGAATGTTGACAGCGCCCTTATGCGCGTCTTCCAGGAACTTGGCGCACAGATGACCGTCGTCCACGGGCGCGCGCTCAACCTTGGCGATACAAAGAAGGGCTTGTATATTCGCCCTGAGCATTACGATTACATGCTCTTCCAAAATGTTGGCACAGACGCGGCGGCATCCTTTGAAAACGCGCTCAATGAAGCACACAACTCGCAAGGCATCGCGCCGTATTTTGTCGGCGTGAAAATGCACGACAATGATTTCTTCGTCACGCAATCTGCCTGGCTGACGGTGTATGTAGACGGCGGCAAACGCCCAAACTGGAATCCTGATCTCAAGTCGCCGCTGCTCTCGCAAGCCGAGCAAGATGCGATGTGGGCGATGTACGAACAGACCGTGATCTACGTCGCTTCGCAAAACAACCGCATTGGCGTGGTCAACCTGCCGATGGTGTTGGATATGATCCAATAAATTTTCATGAAACGTTTTCTATCCATCTCTTTTGTTTTGCTCTTTCTCGTCTCGTCTTGCAGATTCACATCCAAGGCATCTCTGGATAATCCGCCCACTACCGTTGCCTACAAATCAATTGAAGGCGTTGACCCTAACCTGCTCAGTCTCGACATCTACACTCCCACAAATGCAAGTAACGCACCCGTAGTGATGTGGGTTCATGGCGGCGGTTACGCCATCGGTGATAAATCGAATCAGATCACAGACAAGGTCTCATTGTTCAATGGGCAAGGCTGGATCCTGGTCAGCGTCAATTATCGTTTGAGTGATCCCAATAAGAGAGCAGCGCAGTACCCCGATCACTACCTGGATGTGGCAGCAGCGGTGGCTTGGGTTCGGGAGCACATCCCAACCTATGGTGGCGACCCGAAGCGGATCGCCTTGCTTGGTCACTCTGCTGGAGCCGATATCGTCTCGAATGTGGCGATCAATCCTATTTACTTGCAAGAATACGGCTTGGAACTTTCTGCGCTTACCTGCGCCGTCCCGCTCGATACCGCAGGCTTCGATAAAGCCAAGGCAGGCGATAGTGAACAGGAACAATGGGCAAATGCCTTGGGCAACAACCCCAACTACGTCGCCGAAACTTCTGCGACTCTGCTTATCCAGCCGAATATTGGCATTCCGCCCATGTTGGGGGTGAAACGCGGCAATCAGAGCCGTCAGCAGATCGAGAGTGAATTCATCGCGGCATTACAGGCGGCAGGCATCGAAGCCACACTGGTAGATGCAACTTCTCTCTCGCATGAAGAAGTCAATGCTCAGATCGGAGCCGCAGGTGATATGGTAATGACCGAAGCGTTGATGAAATTTTTAAGAGGATGTTTTGAACAATGAAATCTATTTATGTTTTCTGGATGATACTGATAATTTTATCGCTCGCATGTAATTTCAGCGCCTCAGAGCCAACGCCTATGCCTGCTACTGTTTCTCCAACCTCTGCACCCACTGAAACTGCCACCGCTACCGCGCAACCAACAGAGACCAACTCAACCATGCTCTATATCTCCGGCACCACCCACATCGAATCCAAGCCGCAGACCTGGCCCAATGTGGACGCCTTTCTAAACTTCCTTCAACAAGTAACTGCCCTTGGCATGAAGTGGTCAGTTGGTGCGGACATCGGCTGGCTTGAAGGTGAACCTCGCGCCGCTGAGTTGATTCAAGCCGCCGAAGCGTTAGGTGTGCAATGGGACGTTCACACGCATAGCCCACAAGACCGCGCCAAAGCCGCCTATCTCATCACACAATTGGGTGGACACCCCAATTCAGTTGTTTCGGGCATGTTGGTCAGCGAGTTCGATGGCATCGGTCCGCAAACCTACCAGGGCTTCACATGGACTCCGCAAGTATTATGGGGCGGCACAAATTGCCCCGGTCACCGCCCTGGCTGTGACGATCACTCTGTCGGCTTGTGGATTCCGCTCAGTGCTGAACAATACACAACACACAACCCGAATGGACAATACATCCGTGTAGGCGGCGGCACCCATCAATTGGAAGACGGGCTGGCATTGGCTCAAGCCATTGCAAATGGCCAATACACCTACCCGGTTATCAGTTTTACACTCATGGTTGACCCCACAAAATTGACCATTATAGAGAGCAGTGACGGCATGGCAGAGATCACTGCCTTTGTAAATGAAATGAATGGCTACAGCTTCGTCCGCTGGGCGAATTTTGAAGAGACCGCCCAAGCCTGGGTCGAGGCAGGAAGCGTGCCCAGTCGGATTGAGATGGAATAAAAAAACAGGTCACGTTTTGAGGCGTGACCTGTTTTTATCAGGGTATTTTCAATGGACAATGCAACGGCGACTCAGGTGACCGGTTGTACACATATCCATCGCCTGAGGTAATAAAGACCACAACCGCATTGAGAAGTGGGGAATATTGATCCGGTGTCCAGCATCCCAATACCACCACATCCGCAGCTTGTAGGGAAAGCCCATCCGGGAGCGGCTCACCGGGAATTACAACACCCACAGTGTTAGGAAAGTCCGGTCCGATCTGGGTAAAGACCAGCCGTTGAAAATGAAATTTCTTGTAGTGGGTGTTCAAATCTGATTCACCTTCGCCAGCCGGGTAATAGCGTGGATACAAAGCTCGCCCGGTCACGATCATTGCACCCGGTTCAGCAAGGAAAGCTGTCAGTTCTTCCTGCGAAAAATTGGAGCCTTCCAAAAGCCCGGTTTCACTTAAGGCAGCCAAAGTCTCAGATGGAGTCTGCACCTGATAGCGCGGTTGAAACAGGAATTCTGGAAGTGGAATCAACATGCCGATTCCCAAAATTGCCGTAATGATCGGTGCAAGCGCACGAATATTTATTCCACTTGTAACTGGAGCAATGTCATACGATACAGGTACTGATTCTGCTTCTACTATATATCCTGTCAGCTTTAGAAACCAGTAAAGAAATTGCACGGCGCCTGCTGCAAAATAAAAATACAGGATCCAATCCACCGGTGTGATGTACCGCCCACCTGATGTAAGCCCAATTGAATTTGTCAGAAGATAAACAAGAAAGAAAAGAGCTGGCAGCCAAACCCCGGCTCGGCTCTGTTTCCATATAGAGGCAGCCCCCAAGGCAATGAGGATCAAAGAAAAAATAATAGCCGCCCATCCACTGGCATGGATTTGCCCATCACGCCAGCCTTTGTTCCAATAAGGCAGGTCTGACTTCACAATATTAAATGTATCTTCAAAGGTCAGCGAAGCAGGCAGTGATACAAAAGAAGTAATTATGTTATGAGTAAGGTGATTAGTGATTGAACAGGGGAATGATTCACACCCACCATTTTCCTGCTGGCGATGACTCAAGCGAAGGCGCGGTGAGGTCTCTGCAACGGTTTCATGGGGTGTCGGAATGTATGCACCAATACCATACCGATAGCGCAATATCAACTCAATACGAGAATAGTACATATAAAACATGGGGATGCCGCGTGATTGATTCCGTATCTCCCAAGGCAG
>JAFLCF010000029.1 GCA_017303735.1 Anaerolineae bacterium | reverse complement strand
CGGATGTGATGTACACGCTCAAGAGTATGGCGATCAAGGCGAAGTTATACAGCGACTCGACCGCGCCTCATTTCTCCCAGACGTTTGTGGACATGGTCGAGACCTTTGGTCGCAGCTTTGAGCTGGGCCTCGCTTCGCGTCATTACCTGAGGCATTTTCCGCTGCGTCTGCCCGGCATGATGCCGATGGGGTTGGGCATGATCACGAAGGGACGCATGAAGCTGATGCCGAAAAAGATCCGGCAGATGGAGCAGTTGAAAGCCATCCTGGAACGCGCCAACCAACTGGAGTTGACCTCATGAAAAAATACATCCTCTACCCCGGTTGTTCGATGGAATCCAGCGGCAGGGCGTATGGCGAATCCATCAATTCCATTTTGGAGCCGCTCGATATTCAGTTCGAAGAGATCGATGATTGGAACTGCTGCGGCGCGACGGAGTATTTGGGAATCAACTTGATCCCCGCATATTCATTGATCGCGCGGAATTTGGCGATTGCGGCAAAGCAAGTTAACAGCACTCGTACTGTGGTTGCTCCATGTTCGGCATGCTACCTCAACCTTGCCAAAGCGGACTATTACATGCAGGAGCGTCCGTCACTTGGAGTGAAGGTCAATGAGGCGTTGGCGGCGGGTGGATTGCAATATAAGCCGGGCACGCTGGATGTTCGGCATTTGATCGATATCCTCGTCAACGATGTGGGTGTGGAAGCGATTCGCAAAGCGGTCGTCCGCCCATTGACCGGGTTGAAGGTCGCGCCGTATATGGGCTGCATGTTGCCGCGACCGGATTATCAGCATCGCTGGTCGGACCATGAGCATCCCACCGAGTTGGATGATCTGCTTCGTGCTTTAGGCGCAGATGTGATCGATTATCCGCTGACGACGGAATGCTGCGGCGGGCACATGACTCAGATCGAGCCCAGAACGGCGTTTGAATTGATCCTACGATTGGTACAGGATGCGGACGAACGGGGCGCGCATCTCATGGCAACGGTCTGCCCGATGTGCCAGATGAACATTGATGCGTATCAGACCGAGATGAACCATTACTTCGGCACGGACTATCACATGCCGATCGTGTTCTTCACGCAGTTGATGGGCTTGGCGTTCGGGCGTGAACCGGGAGAACTTGGCATCGGCACGGAGTTGGTGAATCCGCGCAATGCGCTGGCGCACATCGGGGTGGAAGTGCCGGTGGAGCAGGAGCCTGCCATACCGAAGAAAAAAGTGGAAGGGCTGCCCATGCCGCGTCGCTGGAACAAGCAAGAGGCGAAGAAGGAGGCGGTGAAATGACAGAGCGAGTCGGTGTCTATGTCTGTCACTGCGGTTCGAACATCGCCGGAGTCGTGGATGTCGTCGATGTCGCCAAGTGGGCGCAGGAAAAACTTGGTCATTTGGGAGTCGTCATCACACGTGAATATAAGTTCATGTGTTCGAGCTTGGGGCAAGAGTTGATCGAGAAGGACATCAAGGAACTTGGACTGACGCGTGTGGTGGTGGCTGCCTGTTCGCCGCATTTGCATGAGAAGACTTTCCGCACGGCAGCGAAGAACGCGGGGTTGAATCCATTTTTAGTGGAGCTGGCGTCGATTCGCGAACAGGTTTCGTGGGTGCATACCGATAAAGCCATGGCGACCGCGAAATCGAAAGCGGTGATCTCTGGCGCGGTGTCGCGTGTCATTCAAAATGAACCGCTCGAAGAAATGAAAGTGCCGATCAACCCGAACACGTTGGTGGTGGGCGGCGGCATTGCGGGCATTTCGGCGGCGTTGGAAATTGCGAACGCGGGCTTTCATGTCTATCTCGTCGAGCGCGAACCGTCGATTGGCGGGCATATGGCGCAGTTCGATAAGACCTTCCCCACCTTGGATTGTTCGGCGTGCATTCTCACGCCGCGCATGGTGGAGGCGGGAACGCATCCGAATATCACGCTGCTCACATGGAGCGAAGTGGAAAAGGTTGCGGGCTATGTTGGCAATTTCCATGTGACGATTCGCAAGAAGGCGCGCTTCATCAATGAAGAGTTGTGCACGGGCTGCGGCATCTGCCAGGAGAAGTGCCCGAAGAAAGTGATCGATGATTCCTTTGAAGCCGGGCTGGGATATCGCAAAGCGGTTTACACCCCGTTTGCGCAAGCCGTGCCGAAGTTCCCGGTGATGGACAAGGAGAATTGCACCTACTTCCTCAAAGGAACATGCAAAGCCTGCGAGAAGTTCTGCCCGACGAATGCCATCGACTTCAAGCAGGAAGATACGATTCTTAATGTGGATGTGGGCAACATCATCCTTGCCACTGGCTATGACATGTTCGATGCGCGGCGCGTGAGTAATTACGGGTATGGACGTTTGCCGAATGTGTTCACGAGTTTGGAGTTTGAACGACTCAGCAATGCGGCGGGACCGACCTCCGGCAATATTGTCCTGCGCGATGGCAAGAGCGTGCCGAAGAGCGTGGGCATCATTCACTGTGTTGGGTCGCGTGATAAGAACTTCAACAACTATTGCTCGGTCATCTGCTGTATGCAGGGACTGAAATTCGCACATCTCGTTCACGAGCGGACGGGTGCAACCGTCTACAACTTCTACATCGACATGCGCACGGCGTACAAAGCCTACGATGAGTTCTATCAACGCGTTCTTGAAGAAGGGACGCTCTTCGTGCGCGGCAAAGTGGCAGAGGTCACCGATGCCATACGCGGCGAGCGCGAAAAAGGCAAGCTCATCATTCAAGTGGAAGATACGTTAGCTGGCAAGCAAAGAAGAATCCCGGTCGATATGGTCATCCTCTCGAGCGGATTGCAGCCGCGTCACGACGCAAAGGAAACCGGCAAGCTCTTCGGTATCTCTTGCTCTACAGATGGCTGGTTCACCGAGAAACACCCGAAGCTCGACCCGATGGCAACCATGACCGAAGGCATCTTCATCGCGGGCTGCGCGCAGGGACCGAAAGATATTCCATCGAGTGTGGCGCAAGGGGCGGCAGCATCGGCGCGCGTGCTCGATAAGATCCTGCAAAAAGAGGTCGCGCTCGAACCCGTCCGCGCGAGTGTGGATAAAGAAAAATGTTCGGGCTGCAAGATCTGCAATGGACTGTGTCCGTACAACGCCATCTCATTTATCCCCGATGACAACGTCACCGAGATCAACCCGGCGTTGTGCCAGGGTTGCGGCACCTGTGTGGCGGCTTGCCCGGCGGGTGCCATCAGCGGAACCGGCTTCAGCAATGAACAGATCATCGCGCAGATCGATGGGCTGTTGATGAAGAATTTGGAAACTGTATGAAACTTGAAGAGTAAAACGTGATGTGCATTTCACGCTTCACTCTTCACGTTTTGGAGACTCTATGACCGAAAAATTTGAACCCACCATCATCGGTTTCACTTGCAACTGGTGCAGCTATCGCGCAGCGGATTTAGCCGGTACGGCTCGCATGAAATACGCGCCAAACGTGAGGCTCGTCCGGCTCATGTGCTCCGGTCGCCTCGACCCGACCTTTGTGTTGCGTGCCCTTTCAGAAGGCGCGGACGGCGTGATGATCACTGGCTGCCACCCGGGTGAGTGTCACTACATCGAACAGAATTACAAAGCGCTGCGACGTTATCTCTTGCTCAAGCGTGTACTTGCTGGTCTGGGCATTGAACCGGAACGAGTCAAACTCGTTTGGGCAAGCGCCGCAGAAGGTGCGAAGTTCGCGGCAGAGACAACGGTGTTTGTCGAAGAGATTCGGAAGCTGGGTCCATTGAATTGGGGAAGAGCAGACGATGGACCGCAGACCATAGACCATGGTCAACCGTCTATGGTCCATGGTCACGAAGTGGAGGTGCCCGCATGACACAACCCAAACCCAAATTCGCCATGTACTGGGCAGCCTCTTGCGGCGGATGTGAAATTGCCGTGCTGAACACCCACGAAAAGATTCTCGATGTAGATGCCAACTTTGACGTCGTCTTCTGGCCCGTTGCCATGGACACGAAGTACAAAGATGTGGAAGCCATGGAAGACGGCTCGATCCTGCTGACGCTTTTTAATGGCGGCATCCGCAACAATGAAAACGAGCACATCGCAAAACTACTGAGACGAAAATCACAGATCATGGTCGCCTTCGGTTCGTGCGCCTGTGAGGGATGCATCCCCGGCTTGGCAAATTTAAGCCCAGTCGGTGACATCGTCCACACGGCATTCAATACCATCACGACTGATAACCCGCACGAAATTTACCCGCGCACTTCGTTCGACGTCCCTGAAGGCGAATTGCACATCCCCACCTTGAAGAATGTCCTCAGTCCGCTTGACCTTGTGGTGGATGTGGATTACTACATGCCGGGCTGCCCGCCGGAGAGTCATCAGATCGCGGCGGTAATCGACCTGGTCATTAAGGTCGTGAAGGGTGAAGCGGAGTTGCCGCCGAAAGGCTCCATGATCGGAGTGGGGGATTCAACCGTGTGCGATGAATGTCCACGCGCGCGGAATGTGAAGATGATTCGTGAGTTCAAGCGCATTCAAGATGTCGCGCCCGTGGATCCGAATCTCTGCCTGCTTGAACAAGGCATTCCATGTAACGGTCCCGCCACCCGCAGCGGATGTAATGCACGCTGTCCGAATGCCGGGGCGCAATGTATCGGATGTTACGGACCCGCTCAAGGTGTGATGGATTATGGTGCACGGCTGATCACCGCCTTTGCATCCGTGATCGATGCGAAAGAGCCGCAGGAGATCGAACGAATTTTAGACGGCATTCCCGACCCGACCGGGCAGATGTATCGCTTCAACCTGGCGGGGTCGCTGCTCAAGGCGAATCGAGATGCGTGGAAGGTAGTCAAGTAAATAGTGCATGGTAAATGAAAAGTCGTGGTTCATAAAGCCGATCAAAGGATGAAAGAAGAAAGAAGGTTGAGATGAACAAAAAGCCGATTGTTGATGTTGCCTCCACTGAAGACCGCAATGCTGTGTTGGAAAAGGCTCTGATTGAGGAATATCTGAATCAACACGGATACACCCATGAAAGCCTCAAGAAACTTCCGCCCAAGCTTGTGAAGAAGATCATGCAGGAAGCCTCACGGTATGCCTCGCTCAAAATGGAAGAAGTGCAAGCGCGGGCACATTTTGTGAAAGAACTGCACGACGATCAATCGCCGTTTGAGAAAGTGTAAAGTTAAAAATGAAGAGTGAAACCTGATGTGCAAGATTCACGTTTCACTCTTTCCGAAGGAGTTTTCATGACCCAACGCATATCCATCGACCCAGTCACTCGCCTGGAAGGTCACGGCAAGATCGAGATCTTTTTAGATGAGCAAGGCAACGTAGCCAACTCGTATTTTCAGATTCCCGAACTGCGCGGTTTTGAACGCTTTGTTGTGGGTCGTCCTATTGAAGAGATGCCGCTCATCACCAATCGCATTTGCGGAGTCTGCCCCGAGGCGCACCATATGGCAGCCGCCAAAGCAGCGGATGCCGCTTATCACGTCGACCCGCCACGCCCTGCAAAGTTGTTGCGCGAGCTACTTTACTCCGCCTTCTACTGCACGGACCATACCACCCACTTCTACGCCCTCGGCGGACCGGACTTTGTGATGGGTCCTGATGCTCCAGTTGCCGAACGCAATATCCTCGGTGTGATCCATAAGGTTGGCTTGGAAATCGGAAGCAAGGTCATTCAAATGCGCAAGTATGGGCATACGGTTGTCGAGATGATCGGCGGGCGCAAGGTGCATCCGTGTACATCGATTCCAGGCGGCATGACAAAAGGCATCACCGAAGAGCAGCGCAAAGAGATCGAGACGATGGGACGTTGGGCAGTGGACTTTGCGCAGTTCAGCCTGAAACTTTTCAACGATATCGTGCTTGGCAACAAAGCCTATGTAGACCTCATCCTCGGCGATGTGTACACCCATCACACCTATTACATGGGCATGGTGGATGCAAACAACAAGGTCAACTTCTACGATGGAAAAGTCCGTGTGGTGGACCCGAATGGAAAAGAGTTCGTCAAGTACGAACCCAAAGATTACATGAACCATCTTGCCGAACACGTCGAACCGTGGACCTATCTCAAATTCCCGTATCTCAAGAATGTCGGTTGGAAAGGCTTTGTGGATGGCATCGACTCGGGCGTGTATATGGCAACCCCGCTTTCACGCCTCAACGCATCAGATGGCATGGCAACGCCGCTTGCGCAGGAACAATATGAAAAGTTCTATGCAACCTTGGGTGGCAAACCCGTCCATCAACGTCTCGCCACACATTGGGCACGCCTGATCGAATTGCTCTACGCCGCCGAACGCTGGGTAGAACTGGTCACCGACTCCGAGATCACTTCGCCGGATATTCACACCAAGCCGACTCAAACTCCGACAGAGGGAATCGGCATCGTCGAAGCGCCGCGCGGGACTCTCACGCATCACTACTGGACCGATGAACTGGGGCGTGTGACCAAAGCGAATCTCATCGTAGGCACCACCAACAACTACGCGCCGATTCAAATGTCCACGAAGAAAGCGGCGGAGAATCTCATCAAGAATGGCGTGGTCAACGAAGGGTTGCTCAACATGGTGGAGATGGCATTCCGTGCCTATGACCCATGCTTCGGGTGCGCCACTCATTCCCTGCCGGGGCAAATGCCTTTGGAGATCACGGTTCGAGATACGGATGGGAATCCGCTTGAGGTGTTGAGTCAGTTTTGTTGAGCAGAATCAGGCATCGGTTAAGAGCGAAGCGGAGGCGTCATCATGAAAACGATCATCATTGGGCTTGGGAATCCGATCTTGGGAGACGATGGGGTGGGGTGGAAGGTTATCGAAGAGGTCAGCCAGAATCTGCCGCGGGATGTATCAGTGGGGATCGAGTGTTTGTCGGTGGGCGGGCTTGGGTTGATGGAGCATCTCATTGGCTATGACCGCGCCATCCTGGTCGATTCGTTCATCGCGGATGCTGAGGATGTAGGCTCGATCCTGATCCGCAAACTGAACGAGCTGCCAAATTATTCTGCCTTCCACATCACGAGTGCGCACGATACCTCGCTGCAAAATGCGATCCAACTTGGCAGGGAGATGGGTGCAAAGCTGCCTGAAGAGGTGATCGTGATCGGGGTTGCCATTCAACGTATCAGTGAGTTTGGCGAGGTAATCTCGCCGCTTGTGGCAGAAACCGTGATGCCTGCCGCACACATTGCCTTGAATTTTCTAAAAGAAAAGATGGATGTATGAATAAAGAAGAGAGCCATCCTTTCGGATGGCGCTCTTCTTTATTTCGTCAATTCCAAATACTGTGGGTTGCGGCGGATGTATGACATTACATAAGAGCAGATTGGAATAACACGCAATGAATTTGCTTTGGCGTATTCCAACCCGACCCTGGTGATGACCGCTGCCAGACCCTGCCCGCGGAATTCAACGGGCACCCCCACATGACTCATGACGATGGTGTTGCCATCGGTGGTGTAATCGAGTTTGGCGAGTTTGCCATCGATCCATAATTCAAAGCGATTTTCAGCCGGGTTATTGATCACTTCAAGTTCGTCTGGTTTGATTTCCATAGTTAGCCTTTGTTTTGTTTTTTTCTCGCAATCACTGCAATATATTCCATGATGATCTTCAAGCCTGCAAAGACCGTTGCTTCAGAGGGGTCGAGCGGCGGTGCGATCTCCACTACATCCAATCCAACTAGTGATAAATCTTGAGTGGATTTGATGAGGGTGAGCACATCACGTGAGGTGAGCCCGCCGAATTCGGGAATGCCCGTGCCAGGGGCGGCGGATGGGTCAAGACAATCAATGTCGAGTGAGATGTGAACGGCGTCGCAGTCATTGAGGATATTGTAGACGCTGTCGGCAACCTTTCTCATACCACGCTCGGCAACGTCGGCGGCGGTGTAGACGTGGATGCCGCCGTTTTCGATAATGTCGATTTCCTGATCTTCCCACGAGCGCAACCCCACCATGCAAACGTCGTGCGGCTCAATACCGAATTCCAATGCGCGGCGCATGGTGTTGGCATGCGAAAGACGCGAGCCATCGAAGAAGTCACACAAATCGGGGTGAGCGTCGATCCATAATACGCCGAGTCGCTGGTCTTTGTATCGCTCGCGTTGTGCCTGCAAAATGGGGATGGTCACCGAATGGTCACCGCCGAGGATGATCGGTATGTTCGGGAGTGACGCCACCCGCTGACGCACTGTTACGAAATCATTTTCAGGGTTTGTAATGGGAATGTCGCCCAGGTCGCAGATGGTCATATCTTTGAGGCGGGTGCGGTCTTCGCTAAAGGGGGTGAGATGCTTGGACCAATATCGCAAGCGTTCGGGCGCGAGAGCCGCGCCTTTTCTGGCTGAGGCGAGCCCGTCAAAGGGAATGCCGATCACACTGAAATCAGTTTGTTCAGGGGAAAGATCAGGGCGGTGAAGGTCGCCCCAGTAGCCGTGGGTGCCGTCTTCTGTCATATCAACTCTCCTTGATTTTTCAATTGTACCGTTTAAAACTAATGACATTGACCCGCTCTTCGATTCCCCGTACAATGCCCCCATGCCGAAGATTTCAGGTTTTTACCTTCCTGACCACGACCCTCCAATGTGAGCGGCAGTCTTTTATTGTTGATATCCAAAAAATGACAACTAAATGGAGGAACCATGAAAACCGAGTTTGTTTCCAAACGCGCAAAAATTTACGCCGATGTTCCCGACGAAAAGTGGAATGATTGGCGTTGGCAGCTTTCCAACCGCTTGAACTCTGTGGAAGACATCGAAAAAGTCCTGCCACTGACCGATAGCGAACGCAAAGCTTTACAAACACAAGGCTTGTTCCGTGTGGATGTGACGCCATACTTTATCTCATTGATCGACCCCAACGACCCCGATGACCCCACCCGCAAACAGATCATTCCACGTGCCGAGGAGATGCAAGCCTTCACCGCCATGATGGAGGATTCACTGGCAGAAGACCGCCACTCACCCGTGCCGGGGCTTGTTCACCGGTATCCTGACAGAGTGCTTATGCTGGTAACGACTCAGTGCGCCTCGTACTGCCGCTATTGCACCCGTTCACGCATCGTTGGTGACCCCGGGCAAACATTCAAACGTGAAGAGTTCGAGATGCAGATCGATTATCTCAAGCGCACGCCGCAAGTGCGTGACGTGCTGCTCTCCGGTGGCGATCCGCTGGTGTTGGCGCCGAAAGTTCTTGAAGAGTTACTCTCGCGTCTACGTGAGATCCCGCATATTGAGATCATCCGCATTGGGTCGCGTGTACCGGTCTTCATGCCGATGCGCGTGACGCAAGAACTGGTGGACATGCTCGCCAAGTATCACCCGCTGTGGATGAACATCCACGTCAACCACTCGAACGAGATCAGCAAGGAACTTGCCGATGCCTGTGACCGCCTCACCCGTGCGGGCATTCCACTCGGCAATCAATCCGTGTTGTTGGCGGGCGTGAACGATAACGTCCACATTCAGCGCCAGTTGGTGCAAGACCTCGTCCGCATTCGCGTGCGCCCGTACTATCTGTATCAGTGTGACCTTGTCGAAGGCGCGGGGCACTTCCGCACACCAGTGGCAAAGGGCATCGAGATCATGGAAGGTCTACGTGGGCATACCTCCGGGTATGCTGTGCCGCAATACATCGTAGATGCGCCCGGAGGCGGCGGAAAAATTCCGCTCATGCCGAACTATCTGATGAGCATGTCTGACCATAAGGTGATCCTGCGCAACTACGAAGGCTACGTCACCACTTACGAAGAGCCGACCGATTACATCCCCTCAGATGCGGCGAAGTACAAGGGACTCAAACGCCCCGAACCGGGTCAGGCAGGTCTCACCGCCCTGCTCGATGGGGAGGAACTGTTTATCAAACCCGAAGGCTTCGACGAACTTCACAACCGCGACGGCATTCAACATCGCCTCAAGGACGAAAACAAGTGGAAGCCGCTCGGCATCGGCTCTGGCGAGGCGAACGAGTAAGCAAAGACAGATGCCCGGGGACTGAGATATACTTAGACCTGGCGAGCTTTGGTTCGTCAGGTCTATTCAATAAAGGAGATTGCCATGCTGAAGAAAGTACTCATTCTAATGACCCTTGCCGCCCTGCTTGTTGCATGTCTGCCTTCGCAGCAACCCACTGCGGATGTGCAGGCAGAGGTCAACACTGCCGTTGCGGGAACGATGCAAGTCAACGAACAGATCGAACAGTCCGTGGAGCAAACCGTGGCTGCGAAAGAAATCGCCCAACCCACCGAAGCCCCCACCGATGCAGAGGTGGTTCTACAGGTCACAGATACGCCCTTCGTCATTCCGAGCCTGACCCCCACTGCAACCCTGATTCCGCCAAGGTATTCCTGTTCTGTGACCACCAACAAGCCCAGGACCAATGAACCCATGAATGGCGGGCAGGATTTCGACATCAAATGGACGATCAAGAACACAGGTACGGCGGCTTGGTACAATGCGATCGATATCAAGTATTACAGCGGCGAGTCGATGGCAACCAGCAAACGGGCTGAGGTCAAAGCACTTTTGAAACCCGGCGAAAGCTATCAACTGGTTTTAGATGCCAAGGCACCTAAATCAAAGGGTCCGCACTTCATGGCATGGATGGTAGATGGTGGGTTGTGCTATGCCTATGTTACCGTCTGGGTAAAGTAACAAGAGGTCAACTTTCATGTTCAGGCGTAGTTATAAAATCGTATCTCTGACGGCGGTCTTGATCCTCATGCTGGCGTGCGTTGTTCCCTCACTGGGATCCACCCCCGCACCCATTCCTACCTTCGACCCAAACGGTCCCCTGACCGCCATCGCTCTAACCGCAGGGTCCGCCGCCACCCAGACCGCGATCAACGCGCCTCCCACCGCCACAGCCACACCTCTGCCAACCAAAACACCACTCCCCACGCCAACACCCACGGCAACCTTCCTATTCCTGATTCCAACAATTTCCCTGCCGCCCACACAGATTCCACTAGGCGTATCAAACAAGGAATTCGATTGTCAGGTGCTGGCGGTTGATCCAAGCGCACCGATCGCCGCCTCGACCAGTTTCATTGGTAAGTGGCTCGTCGCCAACATTGGAACCGGCTCCTGGCGTTCAGATAATGTGGACTATCGTTACGCAGAAGGTGATAAATTCCACCTGCAATCTGTTTATGATTTTCCGGTCAATGTTCAGCCGGGCTCCACGGTTGAATTGACGGTGGATATGCAGGCTCCGGGTACGCCGGGAGAGTACATCACCCGATGGCGCATCAACCAGAGTAATAAAGTTATTTGTACGATGGAAATGAAGATCATCGTACAATAGTAAAGAAACAAAGTTAATTTACAAAAAATCCTCCTATGTCAGCATAGGAGGATTTTTTGTATCCTAATTTAGCAGAAGACTAAAATGCAAAAGATTTATCTTACAAAATCGAGCGATCTGGCGGCTCAAGCAACAGCGCTAGTTTTTTGGCGCCTTCATCATCGGTGATCGCCAGTACTTCATCATACTCTTCCAATGTAGCGGTCCCGCGCGGCAGGGTGACCTGTCCATTACGGATGATGGCGGCGATGACACATTGTTCGGGTAAGCCCAGGTCTTTGATCTGTAAGCCGATCGCCTTTGCACCTTTGGGCACCTTCTCCTCGACCAATGAGTACCGTCCACGGCGGAGTTTGAGCAGGGTCATCATGTCACCCAGCGACATTTCCTCCTGGATGAGATGTGCCATCACATCGGCTTGGTTGATGGTCTCATCCACGTAGAAGTTCTTATCGAACAACCAGGCATCACGCGGGTTGTTGATGCGTCCCACAGTGCGGCGGACTTTGAAGAGGGTACGTGCAAGATAACATAAGACCAGATTGGCGGCATCGTCATTGGTGCAGGCGACAAGCACATTTGCCTTATCCAAGCCAGCCTGCCGCAACACGTTCGGATCCGTTGCCTGCCCTTCAAAAATGACCTCGGTGGGAAGCTCATGGTGTAAGCGTGCCAATAATTCCTTGCGATGCTCCACCAGACGAACTTCATAATTTTGTTGAAGAAGTTGGGCAGCCAGTTGAGCGCCTGTGCGCCCGCCGCCCGCGATAAATACAAGCATGTTATGCCTCCTTGCCTTCCTGCAATTTTGCGCGCAGGGATTTGACGCCTTCCAATGTGGCGCTGACGGTCAGTACATCGCCCTTTTGCAATTGGGTATTCGGGCTGGGAAGTTGAGCACGCCCACCACGAGTGATCGCCGAACAAACCAGCTCGCCACACCCATCCAGCAGGTTGGAGATGGTCATCCCATCCCATTTTTCAGAGATGTACATCTCGTACATTTCCACCTCGCCATTGCCTGCTGAAAATACGGCACGGAAGGACGGGTCGATCAATAATTCCTGCATGCGCTCCGCACCCCAAGCCGTGGAACTAATGATCTGCAAACCAAACGCCTCTAGCATGTCTCGCATAGCGGGGTCGTAATTTCGGACAACGACCTGCTTTACATTGGGAAAATGCACGCGGACAGTATGCCCGATCACGGCGTTCATCGTATCGGAATTGGTGACGATCGCCACGCCATCGGCTTTGTCTACGCTAGCGCGGGATAAGGTATCAGCGGAGAGAGAGTCTCCTTCAACGGTACGCCCTCTAAAGTCTGGGTGGAGGCGGTTGAATGCTTTGGGATTTGCATCCACCACCACAACTTGATGTCCATTTGTGAAAAGGCGGTATGCCAGTTCGGCTCCGAACCTTCCACAGCCTATGACAATGAAATTCATTTTGATTTCTCCTTAATGTTCGCTTTCGGCTTCGTGAACATGATACGGTACATTCGTGATGACGATGCCATGCTGGGTTTTCAATTGACTTCGCAAAATATTCGCAGTGTTCGTGTGCAGGGCATCGGTCAGACGGTTATCAGAAACGAATTCCGGCACAACAACGGTAATGGTCTCACCGGGCTGGCGTTTTTCAGCAAGATCGGCGATATATTCGAGCAACGGCTCGATAAAAAGCCGATAGGGAGAATCTAACATAACCAGGCGGACGCCCTCTCCCCAGGTTTCCCATTTCTTGCGGGTCTTTTCGGCATCTGCCGGTTCGATGACAATGTGAACGGCAGTGACATCGTCTGATAACATGCGGGCATAACGAAGCCCGGCAAGCGTCCCTTGATGCACGCCACTGACCGGCATGATGACCCGGTGACGGTTGGTATGCGGCGGGATGACCCCGAAGTTATCGAGCGAGAGATTCTTGGCAAGATTATTGTAATGGCGATGGATCATCCAGAACACACCCACAAGGATCGGGATCAAGATCAACACCAGGTATGCCCCATCCTTGAATTTGGTGATAGCAAAGACCATCATCACAACGGCTGTACAAAGGGCGCCAAACCCGTTGATGATCATCTTGAAGATCCAGCTCTTCTCGTAATGGATGGTCGAACCGCGTTCGACTTTTTCCTCTCCGGGCTTGAGTTTGCCGCTCTTCCACCAGCGTAATGCCATACCGCTCTGCGAAAGAGTAAAGGATAAGAATACACCGATGGCATACAAGGGGATGAGACGGGTAACACTTGCATTGAACAGGATCATCAATATCGACGCGATCACTGCAAGAGTGACGATACCGCGTGAATACACCAGTCGGCTGCCACGATAGGCAAGCTGGCGCGGAATAAAGCCGTCTTTGGCGATCAATGCACCAAGGCGTGGGAAATCTGCAAAGGCTGTATTTGCCGCCATGATCAAGATGACTGTTGTGGCGGAAATGACGAGCAGGTACATGGTACTGCGTCCGTCAAAGATCGTGCGGGCGATCTGTGAAATGACGGTCTCGGTTTCGGATGGAACCGCATGAATGTAATTGGTGATGAAAGAAATACCCAAGAAGAAGGTGCTCAGAATCACCGACATCCACACCAAAGTGATGCCTGCATTCTTGCTGCGCGGCTCTTTGAAAGCCGTGATACCGTTCGAAATAGCTTCAATACCGGTGAGCGCCGCCGTACCGCTTGAGAAGGCGTGCAGGAGAAGAAATGGAGTAATGACTGCGATCGCATCGCCATGGAATTCAATCTCAGGCGGGTCGATGACCATTCCTAGCGAGCCGGTGATCAGACGCCACAAACCTGTGGAGATCATGATCAGGATCACGGCAATAAAAAAATAGGTGGGGACAGCGAATGCCGTTCCAGATTCTTTGACACCACGCAGGTTGACCAGCATGATGAAGAGAATGAAGGTGATCGCCAACGGCACGCGCAATTCATAAAGATTCGGGAAAGCAGAGACGAGTTGCGCCACGCCTGAAGCAATCGACACAGATACCGTCAGGATGTAATCCGTCAGCAACGCGGCGGCAGCAATTAAGGCCGGGAACTCGCCAAGGTTATCGCGTGAAACGATATATGCACCACCACCATCCGGGTAGGCATGGATGGTCTGCTCATACGAGATGGATACGATCGCCAACAGCACCACGATCGCGATCGCGATTGGAAACACGTACCCGAATGCCATTGTCCCTGCCGCCGCTAAAATGACAAGGATCTCTTGCGTGGCATACGCTGTGGAAGAGAGGGCGTCCGAAGCAAAGACCGCCAGACCCACTCGCTTGCCAATGGTCTGGTGTTCGGCATCTGCTGTGGAAAGCGGACGTCCGATCAGCCAGGAACGCCATGTATGTGCAGGCTTATATTCCGTTGTTCTTTCGATAATTGGGGTTTGTTTGTTTTCTTGATTCATCATACGTACCACTTAACAGGCAAAAATTAAGCCCTTCCCGCGGAAGGACAAGGCTGGATTATAGTACTTTTTTATTTTTCAGGCATGGTTTTCTAGTGGGATTCCAGTAAAAGTAGTCTACACATGGTAGGCAATGTAATCACTACCAAAGTCCGTCATTTTTATACGAGGGTTACACTGATTTAGTTTCGTGAGGCTGTACAAGCGGAACCTGCAAGAAGAACGTACTGCCCTTGCCAACCGTGCTCTCGACCCAGATGCGCCCACGATGGCTTTCGGCAATGGAATAGACAATGGCAAGACCCAACCCCGAGCCGGGCTGTGAGCGTGCTTCTCGTTGTTTGCCGCGATAGAACTTCTCGAACAGATGCGGCACATCCTCTTCAGGAATGCCGATGCCTGAGTCTTCAATGGCAAAGATCAAGTAATCTTGCTGCGATACAGTACGGATCGTCACCTTACCCAAAGGCGGCGTGTATTTGATGGCATTCTCAACGAGGTTATAGACCGCCTGATGCAACAGCGACTGGTCGGCTTCGACCATGGACGGCATATCTCTGGGAAGCTCCAGCGTCAACTGAATGTTCTTCTGCGAAGCCTGTAATTGCAGGGCGCTGGTCACACGTTCAATGATGTCCATAACCAGGACGTTCTCCACCTGCAAACCAACGCCAAATTCGATGCGCCCAAGGTCGAGCAAATTATTGACCAGACGAGACATATTCTCAACGCCGGTGACGATCTTTTTGACATAGCCCACTTGCTGTTCGTTCAACTCACCCACTGTATCAAGCATGGTGGCATAACCGCGCATCAAGGTCAGGGGCGAACGCAGGTCGTGGCTTACAGTTGCCACAAACTCCGACTTCATCGTATCAAGTTCTTTGAAATGGGTCACATCGCGCATGATGCACACGCGCCCGATCTGCCGCCCTTCCACCATCACGGGTGAAGCCGTGGCAAGATAGGTACGCTTATCTGAAAGGATGATCTCAGCCGATTGTTTCTCAGAGGTCGTGCTTTGCAGCAAAGCTAGTAAGGGTTTTAGCTTCACCACTTTTTCGGTTTCCATGCCGCTGCTGGTATCGTCCACGCCCTGCCCAAGCGCAGAAGTGGCGGCTCGGTTGGCAAGCAGCAAACGGTTGCGATGATCCGTCACAATGACCGGATCAGGCGAAGAGCTAATGATCGCTTCCAACTGACGGCGCGACGCTTCAACGGTCAGGTAGAGATTCGCATTCGCCACAGCCAATGCCGCCTGCCCCGCCAATGTGGTCACAAAACGCACATCCGCATCGGAGAACTTGCGAGGTTGGTCATAGCCTGCCCAGACCACACCGTAATAACGGTTCTCATGGCGCAATGCCACCGCCAGCAACGCCAACGGCTGCATCTTCGAAGTGTCCATAAAAAATTCACGCGAGCGTGCCATATTGGGAAGCACGATCTTTTCCTGCTTCTGCGCTAGATGAAGGATGTGATCATCGAGATGCCCATAAACATCCTGTGAGGGTCCCAAGGCAAAACGGGAGGACAGCTCAACATACGTTTCAGGGAGAACCTCAGGAGACAAGACCACACGCACCGAACTCGCCCCCGTGGAAAGGATCGCCTCCAACACCGGCTTGACCGTATCTCTCATCTCCAGGCTGGATGCCACACCCTGGCTGACTTGCAAGAGCTGATTGATCTCTTCCAGCCGCGCCTGCAACCCGATACGCATCTGTTCGAAAGCACGGCGCAGTTGAGCCACCTCATCCTCCCCCGTCACCTGCAAAGGATGGTCGAGATTCCCTTGGGCGATGCGGTTGGCTTCTGCTGCCAACCCCTGCAGCGACCCGGTCACCACACGCAAACCGAAGCGCAAAGAAACCAGCGCAACCGCCGCAAGAATGATGATCATGATCGCCAACGGCGTAGCGATATTCAACGCTAATTGCTGCGCCCGCTGTGCAGGGACGGTCAACACCACCGCCCACGGACGCCCAAGCACCGGATGGTAATACACCAACTGACGCGTTCCATCCGGCGCGGTATTGTCATAGAAAATAGGTTCCGGGCTTTGCGGACCTTCGTAGATCGTCAACGCCTGAGATTTATCCGAGTGATAAATGATGCGATTGGTATCGTCCACCAACATGCCAGAGCCATCAAGATCCCGCATATTTTCAAGGCTTTTGATCAACGGCAAAGTCAGCGGATTCGCTTCGATGGTGGTGCGCCCGATCAAAACCCGCCGCACCTGCTGATTGCCATCTTGAATAGCGGCTAAAAATGAAACACGCGCCGAGCCTGCATCTGAAATTGGCGGAATGGAGTAGACCTGAGTCAGCACACCCTGAGTGGTCAACAAGATGCCCAAATCTTCATCGGGATACAATCTGAAACTTGCACGCGTATCTTCGGGGTAAATCGCCAGCACAGCCTTTGTCGAAACATCCAACACCACGAACTGATCGAAATATGGAACAGACTTAATTCGCGCTGCGAGAATGGTCGTCAGATCAGCGCCATTCGACTCGAGCATGCTCGGCTCAGAGGCAAGCTGCGCCGCCAGGTTCTGCCCCGTTTCAAGGAAGAAGGGCACACTCTGTGCCGCAGACTCACCCGCACTAGAAAGGCGGTCTTCCAGCATATCCCGCGCCGACTGCCCCGCCACCACCCAACCACCAATCAAAAGGGTGATCAAAAGCAACAGAATGAAAGTACCCACCGCGAAGATAAAACGCGACTCGATGCTTTTCTCGCCGGGTGAAGGTTGAAGCGGAAGCTTGCTGCCCCAACTTGCAGGGAAAGCCATCGAAATGATCTGCGCCACCAGACCGCCGATCAGCATTTCGCCGCCAAACGCAAGTGTCACTACCAAAGCATTGCTGATCGCAAAATCCAGGCGCGCCGTGGCGGGAACATCCGCGCCCCATTGGGTGAAAAGCGCACTCAACGTATAAAATAAAACATGGATCGGCACCAACAACAACGCCCCCACCAACGGCTGACGCAACAACTGATAGGCAGGCGTGCGAAACCGCTGACGCGTGTTCATTGAGAACCAAACACTGATCAAAGCAAATTCAAGGATCGGGAAGAGCGAGTAATAATCCCAGGTTCCGCGCACCAAACCGGCGAACGCGCCCAGCAATGCCGCTGCCAACGGTCCGAACATACCGCCGCCCAACAACCAGGGAATGGCAGAAAAAACCATCAGCGCAGAACCGGGCGCATCGGCGGGCAACCCAGGCAAAGGTCGAAACGAGCCGGAGGTTAGTCTTAATCCGATAAATAAATTGAGGATTGGAATCAGTACAAACAGAAGAAGGAACAACCACCATTTTGGACCCCAAGCCGGTTGACCTTTTTGAGAACGAAATAGAAACACCCCCATCCCCACCAATAGACACACCCATACTATCCATCCTGCAAGAGTGGGGGGGGCGGGGAACGCAATGCCTGCAAGGAGCGTGAGGATGAAATCCATTTTTCAGAATTATAGCCTCAAACGATTGGCAGCGGTTAACGGACTGTTTGCAGTTTTGGAATTATCCCCCGCGATATTTTTTCGGCAGGAGATCTGCCAGCGCCGCCATGATCTGACTCGTGCCCTCACTCATCGCTTCACGCCTAGCCGACGCCTGCTCTGCCAGCCTGAACATTTTGCCCACCCGAATATGGACCGGCGTGCGGCGCCATGTTTTCATATGCCCATACACGTTTCCATTTTCCGTACCGGTGAGGACGATGGGCAGGATCGGCGCACCCGATTTGTACGCCAAAAAAGCCGCACCGTTCGTGCCTTCTTCCAATGCGCCGGTGAGCGAGTAACGACCTTCTGGTGCAATGATAATGATGCGCCCTTCTGCCAGTCCATCCAATGCGGCACGCAAAGCGCGTTTGTCGGGGCGACCACGATGCAGCCAGATGACGCCGTACCAATCCATGAGCCTGCCGAGGATGGGCAAGTCAAAAAGCTCTATCTTGGCAAGCGCATCGGGTGTGAACGGCAGGGCAGAGATCAATGCAGGCACGTCAGCATCACCGAGGTGATTGATGACGATCAACAAAGGACCTTTGTGAGGAACATCATTCATCCCCTCGGTGGTGACTCGCAGGCAAAGCCACGAGATCAATTTGATCAACCCATGTGAAAACTTGCGGAAGGCACGCCGCGCCGGGGTTAGTGGTGAAAGACGCACCAACTCTGGCTTCCACACTTCGCTGACCGGTTTGGGAGGAGTTTGCGAGGTTTGCGACATGGCAGAATTAACTGCACATCTCAAGCACGCGTTGATAGACCTGATCTTCGTTCATGTTGTCGGTGTTGATGATGACTGCATCATCAGCAGGGCGCAGAGGGGCAACGGCACGGGTGGAGTCGAGCCGGTCACGTTCGATCATTTTTTTAAGGATCTCGTCGTAGTCGGCTTTCTCATTCCGTTCGATGATCTCATCGTAGCGGCGGCGAGCGCGTTCTTCGGCGCTGGCATCCATATATACTTTCAGGTCCGCTTCTGGCAAGACGACCGTGCCAATATCCCGCCCGACCATCACGACCTTGCCTCGCAACCCGATCCGGCGTTGTTTTTCAGAGAGTGCTGCACGAACCCCCGCATATGCAGAAATGAGAGAGACGTTTGCGTCCACTTCGCCGGAACGCACATCCCAGGTGACGTCTTTTCCGGCAACGATCACGTCAAAGGCTCGCCCATCCTCTTGAGTCGGCTGGCGGACATCGATCTGGGCGGATTGCGCCATTTCTGATATGGCGGCTTCATCGTGCAAGTCCATATCGTGATTCAATGCGATCCAGGTAACGGCGCGGTACATGATGCCGGTATCAAAGAAGAGATAGCCAAGCGCATCGGCAAGCCTGCGCCCAACTGTAGATTTACCCGAGGCGGCGGGACCGTCGAGTGCAATGATGGAGGGAGGGGGATTTGTCATAGTGCCCCCATTTTACATCAGACAGCCAATGACAGACGATGGTATAAGGACTGTAGAATTTTTTTAGTACACGGGTTGCACGGACAAGAACGGATTTTTCAAGGGTATTAAAAAATTCTGCGAGGTCATAGACCCCGCAGGAGCATACACTATATAAGATGAGTATATCTAGTGCTCGTAGGGCGGGTTTGTAACCCGCCATGTATTTAATAATGGATACCAATTCTTAACCACAGATGGACACAGATAAACAGGATGAAAGTCGATTTTTGCCGAAATTCAGAAATCAAATCTGTGTAAATCTGCTTTTATCTGTGGTGAGTTTCAAAAATTCCTTATCCATTATTGACTTTATTAAGAAAAAACTCCTGCGGGGTCTGTGACGCCGCAGGAGCATAACTTCGCGATTCGTTAAGAAAGCTTTCTATGGTTCGTCATCGATAAACAAGTCGGTGCGTGCCCACAGAAGGATGATCTCTTGGTTTTGGGGCATTTCGCGCAAGGTGACCCATCGCAGCCAGGCGCCGGGGTCTGCTCTATTCCACAATAAGGATTGCCGCCAGATGAAATCCTGTCCGCGATAGGCAGAGACGAGCTCTGGGTTCATCTCATACGACGTGATGACAAAATCAGGCGCACTGGTCACATCCAAGGCATCGACCATTTGCACGGGGTTTTCGCGCAATGCCCATTCAATTGCCGGAGATTGGATTCCTAGAACCGCCACCGATGCGACGTTATCATTACCTCGCCCCCACTCCGAGACCTGATTGACCGTGTCTCGCAAAAGTTCCGCCTGAAGCGGAAGTTGGGGCTGCCACCACATCTCGGGTGAAGTTAATCCGCGCAAACCCGTGGAACCGAACAAGCCGCCAAGGCTTAAGAGTCCAAGCCCGATCGCCATACCCCAGATACCACCGAGCCTTGCAACCCGAATAGACCAGCCTGCTGCGATCAGAACCAGGCTGATGATGAGCAGCAAAAGGGAACCGATGAGCATGCCAGCGCGTAAGGTATATTCTGGTGTATCCAGCGGGAACCAGTTGATGCCTGCCATGCCAAGCCAGGCAAAGACCCAGATGAAGACTGTGAGTGAGGCAACGCCCATCACCTCGCGCCGTTCATCAGGATAGATGGTGAAGTGGCGGGCAAGCTCCAGAGATGCCAATGCATTTAGGGGCAGTAAGACCCATGCGAGATCTGCCATTTGACGAGCAGGTAAAAAGATGACCAGAAGGAATGCGACCATCAACCAGATGCTCAAATAGACGATGCGGCGCAATCCGCCCAGCCAGCCGCGAAGCAGGGCGATGACAGTAAGTAAAAGTGCAAAGGGTTGATAGACCAATAACGAAATAACGAGCATGACCTGCGATATATCGGAGGAGGCTACCCACTTTTCGAAGAAACCGGGGATGGAGGAGAAGGCGGCACCAATTCCGCCTGGAGCGGTGAAGAAGAGAGTGCCAGCCAAAAGGAAGGCGATGAAAAACGTCAGCAGGTGCGAGGTTTGAAAGGTTGGGAATTTGAAAGGTGCAGGTTGGAACCTTGCAGGCGTTGCATTTTCTGCCTGCATACCTGTCTCTTGATTTCCATCACTCGTTTCTTGTTCTTCGTTACTGGCGGATTGTTTCTGCTTGAAAAATAGTTGTGCAATTGCAAAGGTGATGCCGATACCGAGCAAGCCAAGCCAGATGGAAGGTCCGCTGAGAAGGGCAAGGGCGGCGGTGATGACGGCAAGGTTGAGTTTATTTTTGTTGAGGAACCCGGCTGTGAAGGCAAGGAGCGTGATGGCAAGAATGGGGCTGGCTGCCTGGCGGGAGATGGCGACCAAGCCCGGGTCGAGGGCAAGGAAGAAGGCGAGAATCAGGCTCGGGCGGGGTTTGAGGCGGTCGTCTAAGAGGAGAGGCGCTAAAACGAGGAGACTGCCGACTAGGGCGGGGATGAGTCGGGCGAGGAAATTTGTCCCGCCGCCATAGAGGAGGAAGAGGATGGAGGTGGAAAGGATGTAAAGCGGATGTGGGTCGAGGGCGGGGCTGGTGCTTTGTGAAAGGTGCAGAGCTTGCAGGGCGGGGGCGGCTTCGGCGTCGGTGAGCGGCAAGGTGCCGAGCCCTACGAGGCGCACCCCGAGGGCGATCAGGAATGCGAGCGTGTATAACCAGCCTTCGTGTTTGAAATGTCGGTACGTCATGAGGGCTATTGTAATCTGTTTGGGTGGAGGCGGCTGCCTGACTCAAGTGGTTTTAAGAAAAGAGGTCGTCTGTCTTTTAGGACTTGTGTAGAATGACCAATTTCTTCATTTTGTTTTTGTGACAATTGCCATTGATCATTTTTTTTGATTTTTGATACACTCTAAATAGAATCTGTCTCAAAAACATCTTGTCACCCTGAGGAAGCGTTCCCTTCGACAAGCTCAGGACAGGCTTCGCGACCGAAGGGTCTCTTACACAATGGTAGAGATCCTTCGCTATCGCTCAGGATGACATTTTTGAGGTGACCTGTAGTCAAATTGCGATTTCAAACAGGTGGGAATGAATATAGAAAACAACAACCCACCAAACAACGATCAAAAAGGGAGCCGAATATGAAACCTTCTATTAAAACAAAAAGCACGCTTGAGACTCTATTGGTCATCGGGTTGATTTTGATCATCCCCCTATTTTTCGCGATTAATTCAGGAGCGAATACGCCTGAGACACCCGCAGAAATTTCACCCATCCCGCCGACGGTTGTGGTGAATGCGCCAGAAGATAGTAATGCGGCAAAACCAAAACAACCGCCTGCCTGCACCTTCCCTTTGCCGCAGACAACAACCGCCGAGACCACGCCGGAGGAGTACACTTTTTCCGAGCCGCAAGTGGTAATGAAAAGTGAGTATGATCCTAATATTATTGAGTGGCTACCTGATAATCAAAATGTATTGATAATGCCAACTAATATACAATCATTTGATGGGGTTGATGGTTATTTGCAAACTATTGAGCTTTTTAATCCTGAAACACAAGAAACTCAAATATATGCAACGCGCAGAGATTTTGGCGAAGACGATCCCCCTGTATGGAATTCAGCGTTAAATGCAATCATATATCCAGCCACAAATGTTCTTGGTAGAAAGAACCACACCCGCCAAATAAGAATTAGTTATGGAGACCCTGATGACACTCAATTAATTGTGGATCATCTGTCACAATATTATGTAACAGTCAAGCCTGATGGTAGCCAAATTGCTTACCTCACAGATAAGAAACTCATCAAATTAGATGCTTCATTAAACCCGATTACCCCTGTTTCTTTTGATCGAAAGTTACAAGATTACAAGCGTAAGCATACAGATGACGTCAATGTGATCTACAAGATGGCGTGGCGTCCTAACTCATCTCAAATATTTGTGTATAACTGGGCTCCTGACAATTTGGGATATACCTACATTTTAGATGCGGATACTGGGGAACTGTGTAACTTAAATTTTGACGGATGGGCTTTGGTGACGCGCTGGAGTCCCAACGGGCGCTATCTGGCAATCATCAGGGCGCAAGGGCGTGTACCACTTCAAGCATCAGATTTGGTTGTATTAGACACTGCAACAGGAAATCTTTATACGCTGGGAGTGCCTCAAGAAATAGAAGGCAGGCATATTTTAAAAGATATTGCCTGGGCGCCAGATAATCGTCACCTGTTTTTTGTTGGAAGTAAGAGTGATTATAGCGGGATGTTATTTCTTGGTGATTTTATCTCTGGCGAAATCATCCACATCTTTCCATCCTATAAATTTAAGCCTGTTGAGGTAGGAGTGGGTTTGGCTTGGTCGCCAGACGGTTCAAAACTATTAATGAATTGTCGAACTTTAGAAGAAGTTGCGCAGGTATGTTTGATTTCTGTTCAAACAGGCGGGCAATAGTGAAACATAAAAAATATCTTTTAACCGCCTTTTTCCTTCTACTATTTGTATTCCAACAAACGCAGGCATTTGCTCTTAAGAAAAAAGACCCTAAAGATTTTGAAAACCTTTAGGGTCTTTTTCGATTCTTTATCTTCGATTTCTCAAAAAGGTCGGGACGTCGAGATCGTCTTGATTGATGCTCGGTGCAGGTTGTGATTTTACATCTGCAGAGGAGCGGGTCTCGGTGTTGGCGTTGACCGATTCGCTGGGGCGTGCCTGGAAGGGTGTGTTCGCCGCAGAGACGGGTTTCTCATTGCTGCGCGGAATGCGCTCAAGCACACGGCGAGCGACGCCGCTGCGTTCGAAGCCAGTGGCGATGACCGTACAACGGATCTCGTCGCCCATGTTCGGGTCGATCACGGCACCGAAGATCATGTTCACATCGGGGTGAGCCGTTTCGCGGATGATGGCAGCCGCCTGATTGACCTCGAAGAGGGTCATGTTCGGTCCGCCAGTGACGTTGAAGAGCACGCCGCGCGCGCCGTCGATGGTGATGTCGAGCAGTTGGCTCGAGATGGCTTGTTCCGCCGCCGTCTTGGCACGGTCATCGCCAGAGCCGCGTCCGACCGCCATGAGGGCAGCGCCGCCTTCAGACATGATCGAGCGCACATCGGCGAAGTCGAGGTTGATCAAACCGGGGATGGTGATCAATTCGGAAATGCCTTGAATACCCTGATGCAGAACTTCATCCGCCATGCGGAAGGCATCTTGTAGGGAGGATTTTTTATCCGCCAGTTGGAGCAAGCGGTCATTGGGAATGGAGATGAGCGTGTGCGCATGCTCTTTCATTTTTGCCACACCCGCTTCAGCAGACTGAGAGCGCTTGCCGCCTTCAAAGGTGAAGGGACGAGTGACTACACCGATGGTGAGCGCGCCGCATTCTTTTGCGATCTGCGAAACAACAGGAGCTGCACCGGTTCCGGTACCGCCGCCCATGCCCGCCGTGACGAAGACCATATCCGCGCCTTTGAGCACGCTATACAGTTCGTCGGAGGATTCTTCCGCAGCTTTACGCCCGACCTCAGGGTCGCCGCCTGCGCCAAGTCCGCGTGTGATCTTATCGCCGAGGCGCACACGAATAGGCGCGCGCGAAAGCGTCAACGCCTGCGCATCGGAATTGGCGGCGATGAATTCAACGCCTTGAATACCTTCTTCCATCATGCGGTTGACAGCGTTCTGTCCGGCTCCACCCACGCCGATCACTTTGATGCGGGCGAAGGCTTCGGTCTGCAGATTCTTTTTGTTCGTATCCATTGGTTCCTCCTGGCAAGGAATATGCCATATCTTAAACGAGAATGCGTTTTTTTAACAGGGTTAATCAATATCAAAATTCACTGTTTGTGAATCTTTTCTCATGATTGTGTATGACACCACATCATGGTAACAACCTCTTCATCCAATTCTTTACGGTATCGAACCCGGCGTTCTTTTCATTGCGATTCTTGCTGCGTCGTTTGCCGCCGTTTGAAACAGCAACCTGATGATCGTGCATGCTGATCGCCCATTGCAGCAAACCAAAACTGGTGGAGTACATGGGCGAGTTGAGTTTATCCACGAGTCCTTTTAAATTTTGCGGCTGCCCGGTCCGCACTGGCATGCCGAGGACTTCAGCAGCCACACGGCTAATACCCGGCAATGCCGAAGTACCGCCGGTCAACACCACACCTGCAGGCAGAAGACCATCGTACCCAGAGCGTTTGATCTCCTGCAAGATCAAGTCGAAGGTCTCTTCGACACGCGCTTCAATGATATGGGCAAGGTCCTGCCGATTAATGCGCACGTCCTTGTCCTCGCCAAAGGGACGCATGAGGAAGTATTCTTCGCTTCCGATCGCAGAACGCATGGCATGTCCCTGTTGTTTTTTAACTTCTTCTGCCTGTGAAAGGGAGAGGCGCAGTCCATGTGCGATGTCTTGCGTGATGTGATTGCCACCTACGGCAAGCACCATCGTATGCCACACATCTCCATTGACATAGATCGCGAGATCGGTCGTGCCGCCGCCAATGTCGCACACGGCGACACCCATTTCACGTTCCTGCTCGGTCAACACCACTTCAGCAGATGCCAATGGGTTTAGAACAAATTGTTGGATCTCAACTCCCGCCGCGTTCACACATTGGCGGATGTTATCCACAGTGGCGCTGGCGGCAGTGATGATGTGCGTTTCCACTTCGAGCTTGTAACCATGCATCCCAACTGGAGACTTCACTCCTTCCTGTCCATCGACGGTGATGCCGCGTTGGATGACGTGAATGATCTCGCGGTCATGCGGAATGGCAATGGCTTGCGCCTGCTCCAACGCGCGCGCCAGATCATGAATATCAATAATGCCGCTGGGGATACCTGCCGCACCGCGACTGTTGACGGATGAAACATGCGCGCCCGCCAAACTGACGAAGGCAGTGGTGATCTCAAGGCTCGATGTGCTTTCTGCTTTTTCCACCGAACGTTTGATGGCGCGTGAAGCCGCGGCAAGGTCTACGACGATGCCTTTGCGAATCCCTTCGGAGGGTTCAATGCCCACACCCAAAATTCGGATGGATTTATCATCCTCCACCCGCCCTACGAGGGTACAGATTTTGGTCGTGCCTACATCGATGCCTACTACGATCTCTTCCATGGTTACGGGTTCTCTACAACGGTTTCTTGAGTCTCGAAGTCCGCTGCTTCTGCCATGCGGTAGAACGGACCTTCGGGGTACACAACACTGATAAATATGGGTGTCTTGTTGCGCTGCACAAGCGATTCGACCAATGCCTGATACACGCGGATCTTCAACGGCATATCGTTTGCGGTCACACCAAATGCTGCCTGCCAACCGCGCGGGTCGGTGAAGCTGAAGCCGTCCGCGGTGGAATAGGTCAGGGTCGAGCCAGCAGGCACGATCGGGGCAAGAGCGCGAGCGGCATCCACCAATTCTTTTTGGATGAAAGGCGGCGGGCTGTAGGCATCCGTTGAGGTTTGGATTCCTGCGGGCGGCGCGTCTATCGCATTGATGACGACCAGCCCCGCCGCTTCGCCTCGCGGTCTAAAGGCGACGCCTGATTCGTCGACCCAGGTGTATCCGCCGTTTTGCTGCCACAAGACCACGGGCTGACGTTCCACCACGCTGACGTAAACAACATTCGGAAGATACACATCCACCTGAGCAGAGGTGATCTCGGGATAATTCAAACGCAGGCGGCGCTCAAGCTCATCGGGTTGGACGGTGAAAATGGATTGACCGGAAACACCGATGATGCCATTGATCTCTTCACTTGGAATGCGGCTGTTGCCGAACACGGTAGCAGACGGAATGTAAAAGGTTGGCAATTGGAACGCCAGAACCAATGCCGTGATGAAGATAAGCGCAAGGATGATTGCACCAAGCCGCCAGTTGGCGTGGAACTTCGGCATGCGCGGCATGGAAAATTTCGGCATGGCGAGTTTCGGCTTGTTGAGATGAAACTCGGGCAAGCCCAGCGCAATGTTGAAGCGACGGCGTTCCTGCTTCTTCGGCACGACCGTGAACGGCACGGTCGGTGTGCGCGAAGAGACTTTGACAATGGGTTTGGTTGCCTGTTTGGCAACTTGCTGCAATTCTTTGGCAGCGCGTTCATTGCGGCGGCGGCGCACTTCTTCGGCGCGGGAGAGGTTACGTCGTTCGCTCATGCCGTCCTCCGATGTTCCGTGCGGTCACGTTGGGCTTTGCGTTCGAGCGCCAGTTCGATCAGGCGGTCAACAAGCTGAGCATAGGTCAAGCCGCTCGCCTGCCAAAGTTTCGGGTACATGCTGATGGAGGTGAAGCCAGGGATAGTATTCAATTCGTTCAGGTAAATTTTGTTTGTTTCTTTCTCAACGAAGAAATCAGCGCGCGCCATGCCTGCACAGTCAATGGCTTTGTAGGCACGAATGGCGTACTCTCGAATCTTGTTCGCAATATCTTCAGGCAACGGCGAGGGGATCAACAAACCCGATGTGCCATCGATGTATTTTGATTCATACGAATAAAACTCACGGCTCGGCAGGATCTCGCCACAAACAGAGGCTTGTGGGTTTTCATTGCCTAGTACACTCACTTCAACTTCACGAACTTCTTTTATGCCGCTTTCAATGATGATACGGCGGTCATAACGTGCCGCATCCATCAGACCTTCAGCAAGGTCTGAGCGACTGGTGCATTTGCTGATGCCAACCGAAGAGCCTAAATTAGCAGGCTTGGTGAACAACGGATACTCACCCAAGTCTTCAGCTTGTTTGATGACGGCATCCATATTGTTCTCTACATCGCCGCGCAGCACCAACATGGACGGAACTTGTGGAATCCCATTGGCACGCATCACATCTTTGAAGATGCCTTTGTCCATGCCGACAGAAGAGCCCGCCACACCTGCGCCTACATAAGCAACATCTGCCATTTCGAACAGACCTTGAATGGTTCCATCTTCACCGAAGGGTCCATGCAGAACCGGGAAGAACACATCAATGGACGCCAGTGTTTCAAGTTTTTCGCCTGTCTTCGTGGATCGAAGCACAAAAAGCGATTGACGTGAAGCCGGGTCGGTGGGAGGGATGACACGGTCGAGATTGCTTACATCGCCTTTTTCAAAAGCAGCAAGCGCATTTTCACCGGTCAACCAATTGCCATCGAGAGTGATACCTACTTGAACGATTTCATATCGCTCAGGATCTAAAACAGAAACAACCGAGCGCGCAGACATCAGCGAAACATCATGTTCGCCTGAACGTCCGCCGAAGAGTACGGCAACGCGGAGCTTACGGGAGGAGGTGGTTGAAGTCGTCATTTCGTAATTCGTGTTTTTCGTAATTGGTAACTGGTAATTACTATTTACCAATTACCAACCAGTTCAACTTCCAATTCCAATTTCACATTAAACTTTTCAAACACAGTCTTTTGCACAAGGGAGACCAGAGCGCGAATATCTTCGGCTTTGGTTTCACCGTGATTGATAAAGAAATTTCCATGCACCGTGCTGATCTCAGCGTTACCGATGCGCGTCCCCTTCAAGCCCGCAGACTCGATCAAACGTCCGGCAAAGTCGCCTTCGGGGTTCTTGAACATCGAACCCATACTGGCACCGGGCGGCTGCGTGGCTTTTCGGCGCTCGCTGAATTGCTCGATTTTAGCAGACACTTCTTCTTTCGAAGAATTTTTTAACTTCAACAATGCGCTTAATACGATGCCATTCATCTCGCCGCGTTTCAAAACACTGGTGCGATAGCCATATCCCATTTGCTCAAGAGAGACTTTCTCACGTCCATTCTTCGTGAGCATTTCTGCCCAAATGAGGTTATGGGTCATATCACCGCCGAACGCGCCCGCATTGCCATATACCGCGCCGCCCACCGTACCGGGAACCGTCGCTGACCATTCGAGTCCGGCGAGTCCTTTGGATGCGCAACGCTTGGCAAGGTTTGCGATGATGACTCCCGCCTCACACCACACCGTGGGCTGGTCGCCAGCTTCAAAGCGGACTTCCTTCGCCCGATCCAAAACCACGACTCCGCGAAAACCGCTGTCGCTCACCAGCACGTTCGAGCCGCCGCCGAGGATGTAATACGGAAGTTCGTGTTCCCAGATCAACTGCATCGCATCCGCAAGTTCATCCGCAGACTGAACCGTTATCAGCACATCAGCCGGTCCGCCAATGCGCGCAGACGTGTACGGCGCAAGAGACACATTCTCCTGCACGGCATCGCCAAACTTCCGGCGCAACACGTCAACTGCAAAGGCGGTATTCACCATCAACATCCTGACTACAATTCCTTCAACAGATCGACAGTGATCTGGTCCGCATCCCCCGCAGAGAGGACGATGACCACATCACCAAACCGCACATGTTCCAACAAATACTTCTTCGTCTCTGCCAGTGAACCGCCATATCGCGCAGATGTATGCGGCATGGCGCTTACCACTTCAGCAGAGGAAAATTCCTGTTTGGCTTCGCGTGAAGCGTAGATTTCTGTCACGAGAACTTCATCCGCATCGCTGAACGCGCGCGAGAATTCATATTGCAGGGTCTGAGTCCGCGAATACGTGTGCGGCTGCCAGACTGCCCAAATACGCCGATCGGGATAACGAGCCTTCGCGCCCGCCAACGTCGCGCGGATCTCAGTGGGGTGATGAGCATAATCATCCACCAACAACACACCCTTCGGCTCGCCACGGACCTCGAACCGGCGTCCCGTTCCTGTAAACTGACTCAACGCTTCAGCCGCTTTTTGCATGGGCAGTCCCATCACCGCCGCCACACACATCGCTGCCAACGCATTGCGGACGTTATGTTCGCCCGGCACTTGTAACGATACGTTAAAGGCATTGGTCATACTGCCCATATTAGTCATCACAGAGAAATCAAAGCCGCCTTTTTCGTTCGGCTTCATGGTGCGTGCCTGCATCCACTGCGGGCTGTTGATGGTCATCTCACCTTGCACAGAGTACGAGACGACGCTCAACCCCTTGCGGCGGGCATGCGTGATCAACGTCACTGCGCCTTCATCTTCGGCACAAGTGATGAAGGTACCATCCGGCGGGAGCAGGTCGATATAATTTTCAAAAGCAGAGTACATGTCCTTGAAGGTCGGGAAGCAATCGGGATGGTCATGTTCAAGGTTGGTCACCACTTCGATCTGCGGCTTGAGACCCAGGAACATGCGGTCGTATTCGTCCGCTTCGATTACAAAGGCATCGCCTTTGCCTGCACGAGCGTTCACCTGCATATTGTTCAACGTGCCGCCGACAATGAAGGATGGGTCGCGGTCAAGCGCAAACAGCATCCACGCGATCATGGCAGTGGTGGTGGTCTTGCCATGCGTTCCAGCCACACCAATGCCGATCTTGTTCTCCATCAAACGACCGAGAAAATCGGAACGTTTATAAACGGGAATTCCCGCCTGCACAGCAGCCTTCACTTCGGGGTTTTCATCTTTGATCGCGGAAGAACGAATGACCATCTCTGCGCCCGAGACATTGCGCGGATGATGTCCTACAAAGATCTGCACACCGATGCTTTGTAGATCCGTGGCAAAGGAGGAAAGCGTCTGGTCGGAGCCTGTCACTTTGTAACCGCTCTCTTTGAGCAGACGCGCGATGGCAGAAAGCCCTGAACCTCCGATGCCGATGAAATGAACGTGTGTCATAAGTTATTGATACCTGCTCTTTCTGGGGCTAAGCCCCAGAAAGAGCAATTCTTTATTATTAGATATAAACCACAATGATAAAGATGAGGATGATGATGATCGCAAAATAGATCTGCGGCTCGGCGAGGAAGCGCGGCGGCATAACCGCCATCATCCGTTCGATGGCTTCGGCAATGACCGGTTCGGTAGCGCGGCTGATGATGTTACTGTAGGGATAATTGGCAACATGGTTGTAATACAACACCGTACCTGCAACCAGATAACCATTGACACCGCCCAGCACCGCGCCAAACATGGAATCTTGCAAGCGTTCGCGTGCTGCCTTCCCTGCAAAGCGGGAGATGTTCACGGTCTGATACCCAAAGTACACCAACGCCGTCAAAATGATGACGCGAATCCAGAACACCGAAGTGGTAGTCTTGTCCAGGTCACGAACCAGCGGGATATATTTTTCCAATAAAAGATTGACCGCCAGCGATGTGACCACGCTGAAGATGACCATCAACTCTTTCGCCCATCCGCGCATGGCGCCGATCACGCCAAAGAGAAAGACGTACATCCAGAATATGTAAACTACGCTCATCATAGGGTTTCTTCTCCTGCCAGTTTGACCAACTGGCTGGCAATCGTATCTGCCGCTTGCGGCTGGGATAGATTCTTCATTGCGGCACGCATGGCACTGCGTTTATGTTCATTCGCCAGAAGGTCATGGATCACGGGCAGAAGTGTATCGTCCA
>JAFLCF010000289.1 GCA_017303735.1 Anaerolineae bacterium | reverse complement strand
GGGCGTTTGAATGGCGGGGATGTTTTTGGAATGTCCAACCAACGGCACGGGCTGGGCGTAATGGGTTTTGTGAACCCAAATCTTCTTGACCCAATCGCGTTTGAATTCGGGGTTGAATTTCTCGAACGCCGGAATAAATTTCTCCAGCAATTGTTCATCGGTCATCTCGAAATACTCATGACCCAATTCAAGATAATCGCCCGCATACACAATATGATCGCCGCCGAAATTTTCTTTTGAAACAAAGTTCGTGTGCTCCACCAGCGCGAGGAAAGGATAGCCCTCACCCTTCGGCACATTGAACCAGTAGTAGCCTTCTTTCGAGATCGAATGCTTGAGCGAGAGCGTCATCACCACCGCACCCATCGACTTCAATTCGAGCAGTCCCTTCAAATAGGATTCGGGCAACTCGGGGCATAACTTCGCCATCAGATTCGGAGACGTGGTCACGAGGACTTTGTCAAAAGATTCACCGTCCACGCTCAAACCTGTGGACGCTTGATTCTTCTTAATAGACTTGATACTCGTCCCAAGCCGAATCTCGACTCCCAATTCCCGCAGCTTTTCCGCAAAGAGATCCGCAAAATTCTGAAAGCCACCTTCAAAGGTACCGAGTCGAGTCGTGCGGGCGTGCATCCGCGCCCACAGCCACGCCATGTTGACCTCTTTATAGAACGAGGCAAACTTTCCGATCAGCAGCGGCTGCCACATCTGCTCGTAGACTTGCTTGCCCGCGTACTTCATCATCCACTCGTGGGCGGTGACTTTTTCGAGCGCTTGCCAGTTCTTGGTGATGCGCAGAAAGAGTCCGACGAAGCCAAATCTAATTTTGTTGATGCCAAATCCAAGTCCAGGGAAACGAAGCGCGTTGAGAATCGAGTCGAAGGGATACCATTTGTTTTTGTAAAACATCACCGTCAACGGGCGCGGAAAGATGACCTTATCCTCCAGCCCCAATTCGCGGATGATGCCGAGCATTTCGCTATCCGATTGGAACCAGTGATGATAGAACTTCTCCACCGACCACTTCCAATGCGGCTCTTTGAATCCGCTGGCGAGCCCGCCTGCATAGTCTGCCGATTCAAAAATGGTGACGTCGTGTCCTGCTTTTTTCAGGTCCCACGCGGCAGACATGCCTGCGTACCCTGCTCCGAGTATTGCGATTTTCAAAATGAATTCTCCAAATTTATTTTGTTCTCTGTTCCAATTTTTCTGCCAGCACTTTCAGTTTTGCCCAGCGTTTGCGGACCACATAGATCATCGCCAAAGTTTGCATCCAGACCAGTTCGCTGTTTGGCAGTTCAATGGCTTCTTCGAAGGCTTTTACAGCTTCTTCGTCCGTTCGCTTGGTGCGGACGTATTCATCAGCCAAGGCTCTAAGCATTGAAGCGCGTTGAGAGTTGTTCTGGCTATCCAGACGCTGAATGACAGCCACCATGGCTGAGTCAAGTTCATGCTCTGTGAACGGCTTGATCAAAAAATTCTGGATGCCCAGTTCTTTTGCGGCTTGAATGGTTTCAGGGTGTTTTTCCGCCGATACGAGGATGCAGGCGGTACGCGGACTTTCCTTCAATATCTGCTTATACGCATTCAACCCGTTGACCTTGGACATGTTGATATCCAGCAGAACAATATCGGGTTTGTGTTGACGCGCCATTTCAATGGCTTGTGTGCCATCGAGTGCGATGGCAACCACTTCCACGCCTTTGACAGACGATAACATGACGCGCGTGTTACGGCGGGTTTCCTGGGTGGTATCGGCAATAAGGACTCGTTTTTTTCTAGTCTGCGGCTGCATGTCATCCTGCCTGAATGGCAATATCGTAGCGGGTTTGATGTATCGACGCTAGTATAACCGAGGCAGACATCCGAAACATCCGCCTGACATATATGTAATTTTAAGGCGTCTCTGTTTCCTCGCGAAGTGAGTCACTCCATTTGATGCCTTCACGTGTCAGATAATATGCACCTAATAACGTAATCGGAACCCACAATGCCACATGCAGGACAAGTGTATATCCTGCCGCTGTGGCTTGGTCCACACCGTAGGCGGTAAGCACAGCGATGCCGGGCGCATCGAAGGTGCCGATATACCCCGGCGCGGACGGAATAGTCGTAGCCAAATTGACGATACCATTCATCAACATCAACGCGAAGAACGAGACGCTGAAATCAAAGGCATGCATCACCAGCCAATATTTGGCGGTTTCCAACAGCCAGATGATGACCGAAGTGAAGAAGACCATCAACACGTTGAAGGGAGAACGGAGCGAAGCCAGCCCATCTAAAAACTTATTCATAATGCCGTTGATCTTTTCATGCAGGCGTTTGGGTGTCAGGCGTTCGATCATCCATGTGCCGATCTTGGCAGTCGTTTGCGGGAACATGGCTGCCAGCAAAAAGACCAGCAACGCGCCGAGGAAGACCCCGGTTCCGATCACCGCCACTTGTTGGATGTTCCCCACAAAGCCAGATGCCCCTGTCAGTTTCGCCAACTCAGACAAATTGACAAACACGAACGCCAGCATCACTACGCCATCAAAAATGCGCTCCACGATGATGGTCGCCAGTGAAGCCGAGACAGGTACGCCTTCTTTGCGCTTCAAGATAACGGCACGTAACACTTCACCGGCTCGAGCCGGGTAGATGTTATTGCCCATATAACCAATCGTCGTAATAGGGAACATGGTGCTGGTGGGAATTTTCTTGATCGGACCCAGCAAATAATGCCAGCGCCACGCCCGCACCCACACCCCAACAAAATACACCAAGATCGCAGGGACGAGCCAGACATAATTCGCCTTTTGCATCGCACCCCAGAAATCGCCGAGCTTCAAACCCCGCAGGGCGAGCCATAAAAATAGGATGCTGATCAGCACCCCGAGCCAAAATTGCCATTTCTTCATTTGCATAGTGGCTGAGATTGTACCAAAAGGAAAGGTGATGGTCACTTGCAAGTAAATGTCACCGGATTGCTCGCGTATAATACCCACCCTGAAAGGAACGTGAATGAAAAAATATTTCCCCACAGTACGTGACTATCTTCTTATTATTGCATCCAGTTTGATCCAGGCAGTGAGTTTACGCCTGTTCTTTATCCCTGCCAATCTGGCTTCAGGTGGGGTGAGCGGTATTTCGCAGTTGATCAATCACTTCACCGGCTGGCCCATCGGTTTGATGGTGTTGATTGGTAATGTACCGCTTTTTCTTCTCGGCTGGCGCTTCCTCGGCGGATTTAAATTTGCCATGCGCACAGCCGTGGCAATTGTGACCTACTCCTTGTTCACCGATCTGGTGATGAAGATCCCCGCTTTTGTTTCGTATTCTCAGATTCTGATCAATGATTTACAAGGCGATATTTTCTTGAACTCTTTGTATGGTGCGATCATCAGCGGCGCAGGGTATGGGTTGGTCTATCGCGCGCGCGGTACAAGCGGTGGTTCAGATATTTTGGCGCGCATCTTAAACAACTGGCGCGGAATTTCAATGACCCAAAGTTATCTCATGGTCGATGCAGTTGTGATTCTTTCGGCGGGGTTTGTCTTTGGTTGGAAGGCAGCGCTTTATGCCATGATCACCCTCTACGTCAGTGGACTTGTGGCAGAGACAGTGCTCGAAGGCGGCGGGACCGTCCGCACGGCGATGATCGTCACATCCAAGCCTGATGATGTCACTAATCGTATTATGGAAGATATGGGGCGCGGCGTGACCTGGCTCGAAGGCAAGGGTGGCTATACCGGCAATTCAAAACCAGTTCTGTATTGTGTCGTCAGCCGTGCAGAGGTGGCAACGCTCAAAGCCATCGTCCACGAGAGTGACCCCGAGTCATTTCTGGTGATCGGTACAGCTCATGAAGCATGGGGCGAAGGGTTCAAGCCGTTGAAGGGAAGATAGTGGCGAGTAACGAGTAAAAAGAAACGAGTAACGAGGTTTATCACTCGTTACTCGTTTTTCATTTCTTGTTTCTCAAGAATTACTTCTTCATCCCATATCCCAATTGCTTGAGAACATTCGCATCGTTGCGCCAGTCTTTTGAAACCTTCACGCGTAGTTCCAAATACACTTTGTGCCCGCCCATGTCTTCGATCTCTTTTCTCGCCGCCGAACCAATACTTTTCAGCATCTTCCCACCATCCCCAATGACGATTCCTTTTTGAGATTCGCGCTCGACAAAAATCGTCGCGGCAATATATGCCATGCCGTTCTCGCGTTCTTTGAACTCGTCAATGCGAATCGCCATGCTATGCGGCACTTCGTCGCGCAATTTGATGAGACAGGCTTCACGGATTAGGTCTGCCGCGATTTCTTTTTCATACAAGTCCGTGATCTGATCATCGGGATAATCTGCCTCTCTCTCAGGGACGTCTTGAATCAGCGCTTCGGTCAGTTCGCCCAGCCCAAGCCTTCTCGCCGCAGAGACATGCATCACGTTGGCTTTATCTATTAGCTTTGAATACTCGCCCTCGCGCGCAGACAATTCATCGGGTTGCACCAGGTCACTTTTGTTGAGAACCAGCATGCGGCGAGTGCGAGGCGAAATGCCATAGAGGAGGGAAGAGATATTCTTGTCTTCTTCGGTCGGGGAGGTGGATGCATCCACGAGCCAGAGAATCAGATCCACGCCTTCAAGGGCTTCTTCGGCTTCGTAGTTGAGAAATTCGCCGAGTTTGTGTTTGGCATTGTGAATGCCGGGCGTATCGACGAAGACGAGCTGGGCATTGTCGAGCGTGAGAATGCCGAGTTGACGTTTGCGTGTGGTCTGCGGACGCGGCGACACGGCAGCGATCTTTTGCC
>JAFLCF010000288.1 GCA_017303735.1 Anaerolineae bacterium | reverse complement strand
ACAAAACAATATCGGCAGTCATCAACACGGGATAACCGAGCAAACCGTAATTAACATTCTCCGGCTGCTGGCGGATCTTCTCTTTGAAGGTCGGAAGATCGGTCAGTTTACCAAGCGGTGTGACCATCGAAAGATAGGTATGCAACTCCATCACTTCGGGCACATGTGACTGCACAAACAAGATCGAATCTTCCGGGCGGATGCCAGCGGCAAGCCAATCGAGCGCCATTTCAAACGTGTTCTGTTTCAGCTCTTGCGTGGTTTCCACAGTAGTAAGTGCATGCACGTCCACAATACAATAGACGCATTCATAATCTGCTTGCAATGCCACATAATTCTCAATTGCGCCAAGATAATTCCCCAAATGTTGTCTGCCCGTGGGGCGCGCCCCTGAAAACACTCTTCCTTTTTTTGCCATTCGTATGCCTCGTTTAATCGCAAGGGCGACCGCTAGGGTCGCCCCTACTAAAATTTAATCAACCATCTTCGAGATTAGACTGAGGATCTCGCCCGCCTCAGCGTGACGTTTGGTCTGCAATTTGGAGTAGACCAACTCCCCGTTCACGCTGACCTCGAACCTGCCTCCATCCGAGGGAACGAGTGCCACCGATTCGATGACGTGCTCGTAATCTTTCAACAATTCCTGTACCAGACTCACGGCCCGGTTAGTGTAATGTCAGACCGCGCAGTAGATGATCTCGATTTTCAGCATGATGTGTACTCCATAAGACCTGACAGGTCTGCATTTTTATAAGAAAATTATAACATGGCGACTTTGCAGGCTTGTCACCCCAAAACAAGGGGACTATAATGCCGCAGTCGTAATCAAGAAAGAAGTAAGTTAAGGAGAGATCGTATGCCCGTCTATACCTATCGCTGTGAAAATTGCGGAATCCAATTTGAACGTCAGCAATCCTTCACCGATGACCCATTGAAGACCTGCCCCGAATGCCGCAAGAAAGCATTGAAGAAGGTAATTACTCCGAGTAAGGTCATTTTCAAGGGATCGGGGTTCTATGCCACCGATCACAAATCACCTTCGGGCGATTCTTCCGCAACCAAAAAGAGCGAGAGCACATCCACCTCCAGCGGCGAATAAAGCCTGGGTTGTAGAATCAAGAACAGGTCACGATTTGAGTCGTGACCTGTTCTTATTTAAAAACCCAACTCTTAGTGAATCGGCTCTAACGACGATGGCTTGCGAGTCATCCAGACCAACACCACCAGCACAGGAATCAACGCCACCGCCGCGCTGACATAAGCCATCATGTTGTAGCCGAGCGAGGCGAAGATGAATCCGCTTTCTAAACTGCCGAGCGCGGAAGCGAGACCGACGAGCAGATCGTTGAAGCCTTGTGTGCGGGCGCGTTCGGCGGGAGAAAGTTGGTCGGCAAGCAAAGTGGAGCCACCGACGAAACAGAAGTTCCAGCCCAAGCCGAGCAGGAACAATGCCACACCCAAAGGAAGGACATCGGGAGAGATCGTTGCGGCAATGCAGGCAATGACCAGAGTGGCAGAGCCGATCAAAATGACCGTGCCACGCCCCCATCGATCGGCAAGGCGACCCGAGATAATGGAAAAGGCATACATGCCAAAGGTGTGTGACGCGATGACTGCCGAAATATCTGAGAGACCGTGGTTATGTCCGCGCATGTGCAGGGAGGTGATGACCATGACCAGTACCATGACCATTTGACCCAGCACCATGCTCAGCAATGCGACAAGTGCGGCGGGTTGACGGAAAATTTCAAGCAAGGGTCGAACATGTTTGTGTTTGATGATGGTTTCAGGGAATTTCTCGGCAATTTGTTTTCCGATCTCACGCGGATCAGGCTTTAGGCTGGTGAAGACAACGACCGCACCAATTGCAAAGAGAAATGCCGCCACCATGTATGCACCTGCCAGCTCGTCGATGCCCCACGAGCCGACGAGGGAACCGGCGGGTCCCGCTACGAACGGACCGATGACCGAGCCAACCGTCCCGCCGATGACGACGTTGGAGATGGCTTGTCCGCGATGCTCGGGCTTGTTGACCTCCGCCGCAGCAAAGCGACCTAGTTGCACCGCCGAGTTGGCGATGCCCATCAGGATCATGCCGATCATAAAGACTGCAAAAGAATGGATGGCAATCGCATAGAAGGTGACGCTTGAGCCGATGACACCTGAAGTAAGCCCAATGGTCAAACCTTTGCGCCTGCCAATGGCGTCGTAGACGTATCCCCACATGAAGGCGGAGAAAGCGCCTGCCAAAAGGTAAACCGCCGTCGGTACACCCGCCCAACTGGGATTTTGGCTGAGTTCCTTGCCCACAATAGAGTTTAAGGTCGCTGCGGCAATAAACCCGGCAGAGGCAAGCGACTGCTGGGCAAAGAGAACGGCCGTGATCTTTCGTGCAATGGATTCGAGGTCGGTATTCATGGGAGGGAAGTATAACAAAGGGAATGGGGAATGGGGAATGGAAAATAGGGAATCGCAAAAAAAGACCCCAAAGGCTCACACCTTCAGGGTCTCATTTACCAATTACCAATTACCAATCTCTACACTATCTCCCCATCGCATCCATCACCGCCACCGAGGCGATCTGCACAATGGCGTTGACATCGTCACCGGTTTGCAGAACATGTACCGGAGCGCCGACGCCCAAGAGGATCGGTCCGATTGCCTTGGCATTGCCGAGGCGAGCCAGCAATTTGTAAGCAATGTTCGCGGATTCAAGTGACGGGAAGACCAACACATTCGCATCTTTCACCGCACTGAACGGATAACGTTCTTCAGCGATCTCAGGTACTACTGCTGTATCGGCTTGCATTTCGCCATCCACATGCAGGTCAGGTCGGCGTGATTTGACCATCTGCACCGCCTTGCGGACTTTATCTGAAAGCGGATGAGGTGTGGAACCAAAGTTCGAGAATGAAAGGAACGCCACATGCGGGTCGAGTTCGATCTTCTTGGCATAGTCCGCTGCGAGAATGGCGATCTCTGCCAGGTCTTCTGCGGTTGGGTCAATGTTCACGGTCGCATCGGTAAAGAGGAAGACCTTGTCTTCCACGATCATGATGTACACGCCAGCCGCACGTGCCACACCCTTGGCGGTATGATGCACTTGCAGCGCCGGGCGAATGACCTCTGGGTAATCATAGGTCAAGCCGGAGACGAAGGCATCGGCATCGCCCATCTTAACCATCATCGAACCAAGCACATTTACATCGCGCACTTTCTTTAGCGAGTCGCCTACGGTCATGCCTTTGCGTTGGCGCAATTCATAGAACGATTTTGCATAGGCTTCGAGTTTCTCAAAATTATCCGGGTCCACAATCTCCGGTTGGTAATCGAAGCTCAATGCCTTTAACTCATTTTCAATAACCGACTTGCGCCCGATCAAGACCGGAGTCGCAATGCCTTCTTCTTGAATCTGATACGCCGCACGGATGATCTTCTGCTCTTCGCCTTCCGCGAACGCCACACGCTTCGTCCCACCGGAAGAGCGAGCTTTGTTCTGGAAGAAGTAACGAATCCGCTCACCCTTGCCCTGACGGAATGCCAACTGCTCACGATATTCGTCAATGTCAATGGTCTTGCGCGCCATGCCGGTCTTCATTGCCATCTCTGCCACAGCCGGAGCTTCCCACAGCAACACACGCGGATCAAGCGGAGTCGGGATGATGTACTCACGCCCGAACTTGATCGGCTCGCCTCCATATGCGCGGATAACTGAATCGGGCACATCTTCCTTTGCCAACGCTGATAGCGCTTTCGATGCAGCAAATTTCATATCTTCATTAATTTGCTTCGCACGCACATCCAACGCCCCACGGAAGATGAACGGGAAGCCCAACACATTATTAACCTGGTTGGCATAATCGGAACGTCCCGTCGCAATGATGACGTCCTTGCGAGCTTCCTTCGCCAACTCAGGGCGGATCTCCGGGTCGGGGTTCGCCATGGCAAAGATGATCGGGTCGGGTGCCATGCTCTTGACCATATCGGGCGTCATCACATTCGCCACAGACAAACCATAGAAAACGTCCGCGCCGCGCAAAGCATCCGAGAGAGTGCGTGCATCGGTATCAACAAGGAAGCGTTCCTTGTACTTATTCATGCCTTCCTTGCGACCTTTGTACACCACACCTTTACTGTCACACAGCATGATGTTCTCGCGCTTGACACCCCAACGGATCGCCAATTCCGCGCAGGAGATCGCCGAAGCGCCCGCGCCGGAAATAACGATGCGAATTTCTTCATGTTTCTTGCCGACGATTTCCAACGCGTTCGCCAAACCCGCCGAGGAAATGATCGCCGTGCCATGCTGGTCGTCGTGAAAGACGGGAATATCCAGCATCTTCTTTAATTCTTCTTCGATGTAAAAACATTCGGGAGCTTTAATATCTTCGAGATTGATGCCGCCAAAGGTTGGGGAAATAGCCGCAACGACCTTGATGATCTCATCTGGGTCGTGTGAATTCAATTCAATGTCGAACACATCGATGTCGGCAAATTTCTTAAAGAGAACACCTTTGCCTTCCATCACTGGCTTGCTTGCCAGCGCGCCGCGGTCACCGAGACCGAGGATGGCGGTTCCATTCGAGATCACCGCAACAAGGTTGCCCTTGGATGTATATTCATAGGCGTCACTGGGATTTTTTTCGATCTCAAGCACTGGTTCGGCGACACCAGGTGAATACGCCAAACTCAAATCGCGCTGGGTGTCCATAGGTTTGGTGGGCACAATTGCCACCTTGCCGGGCTTGCCTTTCAAACGATGGTACTCAAGAGCATCTTCACGTGTGAACTTAGCCATA
>JAFLCF010000287.1 GCA_017303735.1 Anaerolineae bacterium | reverse complement strand
GAAGAGCAAGATACGATCATGGATGTCGTTGAACCCTACCTGTTGCAGTTGGGCTTTTTGGATCGCACCCCACAAGGACGTGTGGCGACCAAATCTGCTTATGAGCATTTGGGGTATCAATATACAGAAGAAGGACAGCCCAGATTGCTATAATCTGAGGAGTTTTTTATGAGACAAGAGATCATCGTCAAAGCCAATGCTCATGAAGATCTGAAGCCGCTCGTAGCATCTGCGATTCGTAACCAGATAAAGATCCTTGAACAAGATATTGCTTCATCGCAAGCGCGGATTACTGCCCTGGAAATCCGTATGGGAATGACTTCAAGTGAGTTCGAGCGTAAGCTGGCAAAGCATGAGATCGAAGAATCATTAGACACGTTTGATTGGACCATGGAGCTTGCTTCATTGCGTCTATTACAAGGCAAATACAAATCCCTGTGCGAGGCAGAAATTTCTTAACCATATGGAATCGCTGGCACGCACCTTGATGATTGGCGGGGTGATTCTCTTCCTCATTGGAGGTGGAATTTTTCTGGCTTTTAAGTTTGGTATCCCTTTGGGACGCCTGCCCGGTGACATTCGCATGGAAGGGGAAAATGGATTGTTCTATTTCCCGTTGACGAGTTCGATTTTGGTATCTGTGATTTTGACGATCGTGCTGAATCTTATTTCCAGCTTTTTTAAGAAGTAAATTGAAAACTACTGACTTTGACTACAACCTCCCAGAATCTTCCATCGCGCAGACTCCTGCTGAGCCGCGTGATTCTTCGCGCTTGTTGGTCTTGCATCGTGAGACGGGTGAGATCGAGCATAAGATTTTTCGAGATGTCCGTGACTACTTGAAAGCGGGCGATTTGCTCGTCTTGAATCAGACCCGCGTTATTCCTGCTCGCATTTTTGCTCATAAAGAGACTGGTGGCAAAGTGGAATTACTGCTCCTTCGCCGCCGTGATGAGTTGACATGGGAAGCCTTGGTTGGTGGGAAGGGATTGCGCGTAGGCAAGAAGGTGCAAGTGGAGAATGGACCCAAGGCTGAAATCTTGGAAATCCTTGAAGGCTCGGAACGACTGATTAAATTTTCGGAACCCATTGAGCCATATTTTTCACAGGTGGGGAATGTTCCACTGCCGCCATACATTCACGAAAAATTGAGTGACCCCGAGCGTTATCAAACCGTATTCGCCAAAGAACCCGGTTCGGCGGCGGCTCCCACGGCGGGATTGCATTTCACGCCGCAATTGTTAGATGAGATCAAGTCAATGGGCGTGAAAGTCGCTTATGTCACTTTACACGTCGGCTTGGATACCTTTGCCCCCGTGAATGAGGACGACCCGGAAGAACATAAGATCCATTCTGAGTGGTGCGAATTGCCACAAGAAACGGCTGACCTTATCAACGAGACCAAGCGCAATGGGGGACGAGTGGTGGCGGTTGGGACGACTTCAGTAAGAACATTGGAGAGCGCTGGGCAAAGTGCGATATTCGATCATGGATACTCGAATGCCGAATATCGAATATCTTCTTTTACCGGTTCTACTACGCTCTTTATCCTCCCTGGCTACCAATTCAAAGTAGTGGATGTGATGATCACCAACTTCCATTTGCCCAAGTCCACTTTGTTGATGCTTGTCAGTGCCTTTGCCGGGCGCGAGAAGATTCTCGATACGTATAATTTAGCTATAAAAGAAGGCTATCGCTTTTATTCATTCGGCGATGCGATGTTGATTGAATAATTATTCACGTTTCACTCATCACGGGTCATTATGAATCTCGAACAACTTAACACCAAAATCATCGCCTGCCGAAAATGTCCGCGCTTGGTGGAGTGGCGCGAGGAAGTGGCAAGGGTCAAGCGCAAGGCGTATAAGGATGAAGAGTATTGGGGCAAGCCGGTGCCGGGGTTTGGGGACCCGAAGGCACGTGTGCTCGTAGTGGGACTTGCTCCCGGCGCGCACGGCTCAAACCGTACAGGCAGACAATTCACAGGCGATGCTTCGGGTGGATTTTTGTATCCGGCGTTGCACAAGGCTGGGTTTGCGAACCAAGCCAAGTCTGAGTCGCGAGGCGATGGGCTCATCCTCCACGATATGTATATCACCGCATCCGGTCGTTGCGCTCCGCCAGATCCCGAAGAGTTGAATAATTGCCAGCCTTTTCTCGAAAGAGAATTAGAGATCATTAAGCCAAAGGTGATCGTTTGCCTTGGGCGCATTGCTTATGAAAGAATTTTGAAGATTTATGATGCACGCAACCTGGTAAAACAATTTGGGCACGGGGCGTCTTATCAACTGGCGAATGGGATCTGGCTTTTGTGTTCCTATCATCCCAGCCAACAAAATACATCTACAAAAAAGCTGACCCCAACTATGTTTGATGAAATTTGGGAGAAGGCAAAAGAACTGGCAGATTGGAAATCAAAATGAAAAAAATAAATTGGAAGTTTATAGCGGCAGTAGTGACTGCCGCTCTCGTTGTGACGGTGGCAGGTTTTGTGATCTGGGCGAGTGATGCTGCCTCTGCAGATGCTGTAGCACTGGCGGCATTGACTTCAGATACACAAGTGACGGTTAGCGAAGAAAATGGGTTTATCGTTTTTTACCCTGCAGAGAAGGCAAGACCCGAAACCGGTTTTATTTTTTACCCCGGTGGCAAAGTGGATTATCGCGCGTATGCGCCAGCCTTGAAATTGATTGCGGCACAAGATGTTTTTGTGGCGGTCGTGCCTGTGCGATTGAACTTGGCTTTTTTTGACATCAATGCCGCGGCGCGTGTTGAAGCTGCGTACCCTGAAATAAAGAACTGGTTCGTAGGCGGGCATTCACTTGGCGGTGTGGCGGCTTCCATTTATGCGGCGGAACATTCTGAAATAAAAGGCGTGGTCTTTTGGGCTTCGTACCCTGCGGACGATGCTTTGAAGGTCAAGAATATTAAAGCCATATCTATTGTGGGTTCGAACGATGGGCTTGCTACAAGTGACTCTATTGATGCGTCACGTGAGTTATTGCCAGCGGATACACAGTTCGTTACGATTGAAGGCGGTAATCATGCCCAGTTCGGTTCCTACGGACCTCAGAATGGGGATAACCCTGCCAGCATCTCTGCCGAGGAGCAGTGGATTCAAGCCGCCAATTTAACGGTTGAGTTTTTGCTCGCCAACATTCCTTAATTTATCAACTGAACGATGCGTAATAACTGGAAGAAATTTTTACTGTTCTCCTTTATTTTTGCCTGCCTCACCATGGCGGTGGGACCGTTCGCAGTTCCCGTCCCTGAACTCACGGGTTTGGTAGATGCAAGAACCTTCATTGAACCCAATAGTAAATTTATCGAGATCAATGGAGTTGATATTCACTATAAAGAAACCGGGTCTGGTGAGCGGACGTTCATCCTTTTGCACCCTTTTGGTGGCAGTACATATTCATGGCGCGAAGTGATGGATGAGTTTGCGCCATACGGTAGAGTCATAGCCTATGACCGCCCTGCCTTTGGCATTACAGAACGACCCATGCCCGAAGATTGGGACTCAAACCCATATGGTATGAAAGCCAATGTGGAGATCCTGCGCGAATTGTTAGACGCATTCGGCGTAGACAAAGCCGTGTTGGTTGGCAACTCCGCTGGGGGCGGCGTGGCGGTGGCGTTTGCATTGGAGTATCCCGAACGGATTGATGAACTGATCCTCGTTGCCCCAGGCGTGGGCGGGGGGTATGGCCCGCAGTTCCCTGCTTGGGCATTGCCTTTTATGTGGACTCCGCAAATGCGGCATCTCGGTCCACTGGTGGTGCGTGATTATCAAGAAAGTCTGCCGCGTACGGTGGAACGTGAATGGTTCGATCAGACCAAACTCACGGCAGAGATCCGTGAAACCCATTTGCAGGTATTGAAAATAAAAAATTGGGATCGCGCTTTTTATGAACTGACTTTCGCGCCTGCCTATCCTGAACTGCGCCCACTGTTGCCGCAGTTAACTGTGCCCGCGCTCCTTGTTGCTGGGCAGGAAGACCGCCTGATCCGCTCGTGGTATATGGAAGCCATCTCCACTGAAATCCCAGAGGCGACCTTGAAATTTATTCCAAGTTGCGGGCATGTGCCGCAGGAAGAATGTCCCACCGAATTCATGGAAGTTGTACTAAAATATCTGGAGTTATGAGTTCCCTTCTGATCCAGGTTGGGGAAGCCGCTCTTGATTTCGAACTGAACGACATTTCCGGCAATCCCATTCGTCTCTCCACATACTATAGCAAGCAACCCATTCTGCTTTCCTTCCTGCGTGGATTTATGTGACTTCACTGCCGCGCGCAGTTGGCGCGCTTTCGTGATGCCTACGCAGGCTTTGTTTCTCGCGGCGCAGAAATTCTTGCAGTAGGTCCCGATGCTCTTGAACCATTTCAACGATATTGGGCACGCGAAAATATTCCATTCATTGGAATGCCCGACCCTGACCATCGTGTTGCAAAAATGTACCGACAAGAGATCAATCTCTTTAAGTTTGGGCGCATGCCCATGAATTGTGTCATTGACACAAATGGATATATTCGCTATATCCATTACAGTGCAAACCGAATGGATTACCCCGACACAGAAATCTTTTTTAACGTAATAGATGAATTGAACAAAGCATCCACTTAACATGACACTTGGACGTATTGCTTTTCTAGGATCTGGCGAGACCTCTCTTGCTGGCGGTCGCATCTTTGAAGCCTTAGCCCGCCTCATTCCAGACCCGTTGCGGGTTGCCATTCTGGAAACGCCAGCTGGCTTTGAGCTTAATGCCTCTCTCGTCGCCGGGCGCGTGAAAGAATTCCTCGCCACTCGTCTGCAAAACTACAAACCAACTATTGACCTGAT
>JAFLCF010000286.1 GCA_017303735.1 Anaerolineae bacterium | reverse complement strand
ATACTCTTGTTCCGATAACGAGGAACAACCTCGGCTTTCCTACTACCAATCAACTATTCGACGAAGTAACTAATCGACTATCTGACTGATTTCAGTTCACAGCTCCGGGAGGATTTTCAACCGTCTACTCGCATCCGTCTCACACCATTTCACGGACTCGCTGTTCGTCTCGAACGGTTTACTCGTTCCCATCCACGCTTTTGATGGCGAGATTATACACAGGTCATTCCGAATCGGCAAGATGCTATGGGAATGTCACCCTGAGCGACAGCGAAGGGTCTCTGAGACAATCGAGAGATGCTTCGTTCCACTCAGCATGACACTAATCCCAACTAGATCCCGCCTCTTTCTTTCATCACGGCTTGAATCTCCCCTTCGAGTGTATCCGCCGCTGATTCCAATTCTGCCAATTCGCTCAACATGCGCTTGCCCAGGGACTTGTCTTCGAGCGAGTTGAGGTTGATGCGTACATTGTATGCCGCCGCGGTGAGGGAAGCACGCGCCATGGCAAAGCCCGAGGCGGCGTCACTGATGGCGCTCTGCAAACCAGACTTGGCGCACTTGAGGGCAAGCTCCATTACTTTGACGGCATGTTCTGCAACGTGCAGTGGAATATGCGCGGCGTTCATCGTCGCCTGAGTAATCGCCGCTTCTCTCGCGGACTTCTGCTCATCGGTCTCTTTGGGCATCTTGAATTTCGCCATCAAGACTTCAAAAGATGAAGCGTCATCATCTACGGCTTGAGTAAGTTCTTTGCGCAAGTTCTCTGCCACAACACGAATGGCTTGCATTTCGGCTTCGACTTCGGCATATTTCTTTTTGCCGATCGTCACGCCTGCCACCATGGCGACGAGTGCCGCGCCCATGGCACCCGCATACGCACCCGCGGACCCGCCGCCGGGAGTCGGCGTCGGCGCGGCTAATTCTTCGATGAAAGAAGCAGGCTTGAGCGGAGTCTGATCCGAAGCGGTGGGAGAAGAGAACAGCCTGGACTCGAGAATCTGTTCGGGAGAGAAAGCATCCAACTGGGTGTACCAGACCGCGGCATCCACAAGGGCTTCTTGCGGAATCAAGCCGACGAGTTCGCTGTGATGAATGCCAACGCCATAGCGTTCGGCTTCGCGGCGAATGAATTCGACCACGCGAGCAATCGGCGTTTCGCGGAAGTTGGTCAGGTTCATCGAAACCTGCGCGCGACCCTCCACGAGCAGACCGAGCCCCTTGACATAACGCAGACCGCCCGAAGACTGACGCACAGCCTTGGCGATCTTTTTTGCAATGCTGACATCATCGCTGGTGAGATAGACGTTGAAGGCGATGAGCGGGTTACGCGCACCGATGACGGTTGCGCCTGCCTTGCCAAGTTTGGCGGGACCAAAATCGGGCTGACGTTCGGGCTTTTCGATCTCGGTCTTGAGACCTTCGTATTGTCCCTTGCGGATGTTTTCGAGATTGGTGCGTTCGGGTCGTGTTGCGGCAGATTCATACAGATACACGGGAATATTTAATTCTTTGCCTACACGCTCTCCAAGCCGTTGTGCAATGGCGATACATTCTTCCATGCTTGCGCCACTGAGCGGCACGAAGGGAACCACATCCGTGGCACCGATGCGCGGATGTTCGCCAGTGTGCCCGTCAAGGTCGATCAGCGTGGCAGCGGTTTGGATGGCGCGGAAGGCGGCTTCCTCCACTCCAGCCGCAGACCCGGCAAAGGTCAGCACGGTGCGGTTGTGGTCAAGGTCGGAGGAACGGTCGAGGAGTTTGACCTCCCCCACCGATTGAATGGCGGCGACGATCTGGTCGATCACTTCGGGGCGGCGTGCTTCAGAAAAGTTAGGAATGCATTCGATAAGTTGAGTGGTCATGGAATCTCGATTTACGATTTTAGATTTTTGATTTCGATTGTTAACGCAATTATAAAGGATGAAAAGCCCTAAAGAAAAGAAAGTATTATCAGTACACGGATAATACGGAATTCACGGAAAAATAAAAAAGTCCTCAGGTTTATTTTATACAAACTTATTTAGCCCAAGTTGCTACTTGCGTGGATTGTGCCTAAAAACTTAACGCAAAGGCGCAAGGTCGCAAAGGAAAAACCTTTGAAGCTTAGCGTCTTGGCGGCTTTGCGTTAAAAAAATCTTTGCCACTTCACCAAAGTATACAGGGCAGCAACGTAGGTTAATTAACCCCCAATTTAATATGGGACGCGGACGAGCGCGGATAAGAGCAAAAGATCAGCGTTCTTCTGCGTGAATCAGCGTCCGAATAGGTCTTAAAAACAAACACACCCGCGAAACCTTAATTTCGGGGTGTGTCATGTGTATTGTGTATTACGGCTGAAGGGTTATCGAGATGATCTCGCCATCCTGCAAAAGAATGGTACAGAATGAATAAGACGTACCATCGCTAGCAGTGGCTGTGAATTGAGCCATGCCGCCGCCAAATGAATCGACCTCAGATACCTGATAGGTAAGCCCGGAAGACGTCAGGTAGGCTTTCAAGGCATCACGCCCGAATTGAGCATTGGTTGCCCCGAAGCTGAACATGACATTCTCGCCGGTCATAGCAACGGCGGAGTCGATATCACCTGCATTGATGGCGTCGAAGAATTGAGTGACAATCGCATTCGTATCTTCGTCCGATACAGTTCCGCTGGTGTCTTCCTCAGGTTCGGCTTCGGCAGCGGAGCCTTTGCTGGCTACCCATGAGATTTCTTTTTCATATTCACCGCACAGACCCTCCGCCGAGGATTTGATGTGAAGCGTTCCGCTGGCTTCGCTCTCAGAAGTGAAGGCACCGGTAAAGGTTAGTTCGTCATTCACACTCTCATAGGAGACGGCAAAGGCATCATTCGAGATGCTTGCATCGCTCAAACTACCTGTGGGAGAACCCGCGCTGATCGCTCCGTGATAATCACAGCCATTCGATTCGCCAGTGTAGTTCAACGAAACCGAAGTAATCTCGTTATTCTCTACTGTAAATAAAATCTCTTTATCGTCCACGGTGTTGGCGCCGACCCAATCACCATCATAGGCTCCGCCCGTTTGCGCGGACTCGTCTTCGCTATCAGTAGAGTCAGAAGGCAAGACCGGGCTGCTCTCTTCTTCAGTCACTGCAATTTCTGGCGGCAGGCTGGCGGGTTCTTCTGAAGGTGCCAGGCTTTGGCAAGCCAGTGATGCCAGTAATAGAACAGTCAATGCCAAGAGGATGTTTCTTTTGTTGTTCATGCAATGCTCCAATAAAAATAGTTTTGAATACGAATAAAGCAGCCGTCATTCTACCCAAGCACGTGCGGATGAAAATCACCTAAAGGTAAGGGGATTTTCGTTTTGAGATTTATGCTTTACGATTAACAAAACAGATCACTCTCAGGAGAACTTCATGCACAAATCACGTCTCGAAGCCTTTAGCGACGGCGTCATCGCCATCATCATCACCATCATGGTGCTTGAATTGCGCGCACCCGAAGAAGGCACACTGTCCGCGCTCCTGCCGCTCTTGCCTAAATTCCTTAGCTATGTGTTGAGCTTCGTCTTTATCGGCATCTACTGGAACAACCACCATCATTTATTACAAGCCGCAAAAAGTGTCAACGGCGCAATCCTTTGGGCGAACATGCATCTGCTCTTTTGGCTCTCCCTTGTCCCTTTCACCACCATTTGGATGGGCGAACACTTCGAGGCGATTCCCGTCGCCGTCTATGGCGGGGTGCTTTGGGTGGCAGGCTTGGCATATTACATTCTCAGCCGCGCGCTGATCGCCCACCACGGCACAGACTCGGTCATTGCCAAAGCCATTGGGCGGGATGAGAAAGGGCTGCGCTCCCTCTATCTTTATACTGCCGCGATCGCCCTGGCATTTGTCTCCCCGTGGGCGTCGGCTGGTTTATATGTCGTCGTTGCCATCATGTGGTTCATCCCAGACCGGCGCATCGAAGAGAAGGTCGCGCATAAAAAAGAGTAGCCCCAAAGAGCGATAGCACTTCTTCTTTCTCCGCAGGTATGATTGGAAGAATTCTTAAAAGTCTTTTCGCCACAGAGACCACAGAGAAAAAAGATTTTTCTCAAAAGGCTCTGTGAACTCTGTGGCTAGGTAATAATCACTGATGCAAGATGTCTATTGGAGCTAAGCATGGAAAGCCAATCCCTTAAAGTATTCAAATGCCCGTCCTGCGGTGCGCCGCTCGATCTGAAATCAGACGCATCTACAATGAAATGCCCCTATTGCAGCGGCACGGTCGTTGTGCCCGAGTCAATGCGCGCGTCCAAGCCTGCCAGCCTATCAGACGTCACCCGTCTCGCCAAAGAAGGCAAGTTGGATGAAGCCGCCCGCATTTACAGCAAGATCACCGGGCTCAGCCACGAGAACGCCATGTTCAGCGTCAAATCCATGGCGGGACATCGAGATGAAGAACCCGCCGCTTCATACACGTCGCAGGCGGGTCCCAGCTATCAGGCGCCATCCATGCCCCAGCCGGTGTACCAGCCCACAGTCCGCGTGGGAGGCGGCTCTTGTATTTCAACCGTGATCCGCCTGGTGGTGTTCATCTCCATTTTGGGTTCTGCCATCCCGGCTTTATTGGGTGCGCTGCAATTCAAACTACCGTTCGATCTGCCATTCCTCACGGGAGAAGACTCCATCCTGCCGACTCCTTTTGCCGATGAAGTACTAAAGGTCAGCACAAGTGTTTTGAAAGACCCGCGCGCCATTGGCGTGGACGGAAGCGGAAATGTTCTTACTCTTAATTACAATGACTCGAAGGTGCAGATCTTCGACTCGCAGGGCAATAACCTTTCTGAATTCACCGCCACCGAAAGTGACGGCAGAGACCTCAACCCCGATAACATGGTCGTCGGCAGTG
>JAFLCF010000285.1 GCA_017303735.1 Anaerolineae bacterium | reverse complement strand
GGCACCAGTATCACCAAGACAGAAGTCGATGTAGTCGTTGCCGTCTACATCGGTGAAATGCGCGCCTTTGGCTTCTTTGACGAAGACTGGGAAGGAGCCCGCCCAGCGGATCATCCACAACATCGGCACGCCGCCATGCAAAGACTTGCGTGCGCGCTGGTAAAGTTCATATGATCTGGGATGGTTCTTGTGAAAGAGAGATTCTTCCTGTTTGAGGAGTTCTGTAAGTTTTGTGCGATTGAGTTCTGTCATGATAGTTTCGTAGAGACAGGGCTTGCCCCTGTCCCTAATTTTTTATGATATTCAAAGGATGACCGCAAGGGTCATCCCTACGCGGATTCTTTCAAGGCTTCGCCAAAGATTTTTAAGCCATCGTTGATCTGCTCGGAGGTGACATTCAACGGCGGTATCCAGCGCAAAGTATTATCGTAGGTGCCGCAAGAGAGCAGCAACAAGCCTTTCTCTTCTGCTTTGTGGATGATCTCTTTGACCAGCGGCTTGGCTTTCGCCTGAGAGCCATCCACCATAAATTCGGTGCCGACCATCAAGCCTTTTCCGCGCACATCGCCGATCTGGGGATATTCTTCCTGCAATTTATGCAGCCCGGTCATCAATTGGATTCCGCGTTCTGCGGCGTTTTCCAACATCTTCTCTTCGCGCATCGCACGGATGGTGGCGACTCCTGCCGCGCAGGCGATGGCGTTGCCACCGTAGGTTCCACCAATGGAACCGACATCCAGTTTCTTCATAATATCTGTTCGGCTGAATACAGCGGAAAGTGGCATGCCGGAGGCAATTCCCTTTGCGGCGGTGATGATATCGGGTACAACACCAAAATGCTCAAGCGCGAACCACTTGCCGGTGCGCCCAAAGCCAGACTGCACTTCATCAAAGATAAGCATGATGCCGTGCTTGTCACAGATCTCGCGCAGTCCCTTCATAAAGGAAGCTGGTGGGACGATGTAGCCGCCCTCTCCCAAAACAGACTCGATCAAAATCGCGGCTGTATCGCGCGGAGCCGTTTGCGAGGCGAGCAGATATTCCAATTGCTCCAAGGCATATTGGCTGGCTTGCTCTTCAGTCATCTTCATATTGAAGGCATACGGAAACGGCGAGACATAAATGCCGCCTGGCAATGGCGCAAAACCAGTGCGATAACTGGTCTTGGATGTGGTCAGCGCCATCGTGGCATGAGTCCGCCCGTGGAAGGAGCCGTTGAAGACGATCACATTCGGTCTGCCAGTGGCTGCCTTGGCGATCTTGACCGCATTCTCCAACGCCTCTGCGCCAGAGTTGGCAAAGTAAAAACTATCCAGAGATGGCGGAACGATCTTGCGGAGCTCCTCGATCAGTTGCAACATCGGTTTGTGAATGACGATATTTGCCTGTGCATGCAAAAACAAGCCTGCTTGCTCGCGGATCGCCTCCACTACTTTGGGGTGGCAGTGTCCCGTATTGGTCACACCGATGCCGCTGGTGAAGTCCAGCAGTTTTTTACCATCGTCGGTGTAGATAAAAGCGCCTTCAGCCCGGTCCGCTACGAAATTGAAAATGCGGCTCCAGGCTGGGGTCATATGAGGGAAGTTATCTTGATAGAGTTGATGGGTCATGATATTCCTTTTTTGAAATGGATGTTTCTTACAAACAACTTGTTATAATTGGGATAATAAATAATTTCAACAACCAAGGAAAACCTTCATGGAACGCGAAAAACTGGCATTTTTCAACCCAGCCACAAACACCCAATTTGGTGATGTGGTCATAAATACTCCTGAAGAAGTGCAGCAAGCCGTTCGCGAAATGCGGCAGGCGTTCCCGAAATGGAGCAGTAAAAGCATTCAGGAACGGGCGGACATTTTATTTAAGCTCCAGCACGTTCTGATCGAACAACGAGACGAGATCAGCAACGTGCTCAACATGGACTGCGGCAAGAGTCGCCAGGATGGTCTGCTTGAGCTATTCGTTGCAATTGACATGCTGGTGCAATACCGTCACAATGCAAAAAAATGGCTTCGCCGTCAACGAGTATCTTCCGGGCTGTATATTTTCAAACGCTGCTACATTGAATACCGTCCACACGGCGTGACTGCCATCATCTCACCATGGAACTATCCATTCACATTATCTCTTCCGCCAATGATCTCAGCCTTACTGGCAGGGAACACAGTGGTCTTGAAACCATCTGAAGTGACAGCCGCCACTGGGGCTTTGATCGAAAAACTTGTCAATAGCGTGCCAGAGCTTGCGCCTTTCGTACGCGTCGTTCACGGTGACGGAAGAGTTGGCGCGGCGCTGGTCGCCAGCAAGCCTGATTACATTTTTATGACAGGCTCCACCGCCACCGGTAAAAAGATCATGCAAACCGCAGCAGAAACCCTTACGCCCGTAGCATTGGAACTGGGCGGGAAAGACGCCATGATCGTACTTGAAGATGCCGATCTGCAAGCTGCTGCTCGTTGGGGCGCATGGGGCGCGTTCTTCAACACCGGTCAGACTTGTATGTCTGTAGAACGTGTCTATGTCGTCGGCTCAAAATATGACGAATTCGTCAAACTTGCAGTTCAGCAGGCGCAAGAGCTAAAGAGTGGTTACTCCACCGAACCCAACAGCCCATACTTTATGGGACCTGTTACCGATCCGCGCCAAGTTAGGATCATTGACGACCATTTGCAAGACGCAGTCGATAAAGGCGCAAAAGTTTTAACCGGCAGCAAACGAGATGGGTTGTTCTACGACCCGATCGTGCTTGTGGATGTCAATCACAACATGAAGATCATGCGAGATGAAACCTTCGGTCCGGTTATGCCAATTGTAAAAGTTCAGAGCGAAGAAGAAGCGATCCGCCTTGCGAACGATAATGCCTATGGCTTGAGTGCCTCAATCTGGAGCAACGACCTTAACCATGCCAAGCAGGTCGCAGATCAGGTTGAAGCTGGATCCATCATCATTAACGACAGCATCGCCCAATTCGGGGTGCCGATGCTTCCGTTCGGCGGCACCAAAGATTCTGGGTTTGGGCGCACTCATGGCAAGGAAGGCTTATTGCAATTCACTCGCCCATACAGCTTTGCCATTGGCGGCGCGCCGATCAAATTAGATATTGCAACCGTTCTGCGCGAGATGGGTCACTACGAGCTCGCTACCATGATCATGGGTGTCCTTTATGGAACGACCTTCAAGCAGAAGGTTGAAACTTTCGTTCAATTCTTCCGAAGAAACAAAAAGGAAGTTCCACCTGCCAGCAAAGCCAGTTCCAAAACAGCCGCAGCAGACTAAACGCAAGTCACTGTCCCGTAGAAGTTACCTACGGGACAGTTTTTTATTCCTAGCCTTGTGCGATCATCACATGCTTGGTGATCTGGTAATCGCCGATCGCCTCAGCGGACAAGTCCTTGCCGAAGCCTGACTGTTTGAAACCGCCATGTGGGGTTTCTGAGGTCAGAGGCAGGTGATCGTTGATCCAAACGGTACCAAATTCGAGCGCGGAAGAGATGCGCATCGCGCGTCCGATGTCGTTGGTGAAGACGGAAGCCGCCAACCCGTAGAGCACATCGTTGCCTTTGGAAATGGCATCCATTTCGTCGGTGAATTCTTGGACCGTCACAACAGGACCAAAGACTTCCTGCTGAACGATTTCCCAATCCTGCTGAACGCCACTGATGACGGTTGGCTCGAAGTAATAGCCTTTGTCGAAGCCCTTGGGCACACCGCCACCCGTGAGGATTTTGGCACCCTGCGCCTTGGCGCGATCGACAAAGCCAGCCACACGTTCGCGCTGAATGCCGGAGATCAACGGACCGACCTGAACGCCATCTTCAAACGGAAGCCCGACTTTATAGCCTTTCATCGCTTCGACAACCGCTTCTTGCACGGCTTTGACTTTGCTCTTTTCAACATAGATACGAGTCGCCGCTGTGCAGTCTTGACCAGTGTTCATAACCGCTGCAAGTGAAGCCTTGGCAGCCGCAAGTTCTGGAGACGCATCGTCAAACACAATGAACGGAGCCTTACCGCCGAGTTCGAGGTGAACGCGCTTGAGGCTATCCGCAGCGGTCTTCATGATCTTCTTGCCTGTTCCAGTGGAACCCGTAAGGCTGACCATGCGAACATAAGGATGTTCTACAATTGCCTGCCCGGCATCATTCCCGCCGGTAATGATGTTGATCACGCCGTCGGGGATGCCCGATTCTTTGATCAAATCCGCAAGCATGAGCGTAGTGAGAGGCGTGCCAGGAGCGGGTTTCAGCACAATGGTACAACCCGCTGCGAGGGCGGGTCCGATCTTCCAAACTGCCATCATGAAGGGATAATTCCACGGCGCGATCTGCCCCACCACGCCCACAGGTTCGCGGCGATACATGGAGGTATAGCCGGTCATGAATTCGCCCGCGTGTGAACCGTGAGTATCACGGGCGGCACTGGCGAAGAAGCGCAGGTTATCCACCGCAAAAGGAACATCACCGCCCAAGCTCACAAACGCATAGGGTTTGCCTGTATTTTCAGACTCAAGTTTTGCAATCGCTTCAGCATTGGCTTCGATCAGATCTGCCAGCTTCCACATGAGCTTCGAGCGTTCACCAGGAGTCTTCTTGGACCAGCGTCCATCATAGAAGGCGCGCTTGGCAGCCTGCACCGCGCGGTCTACATCGTCGCGGCTGGCATCTACCACACTGGCGATCTTCTCACCTGTGGCAGAGTTTTCGATATCCATCATCTTGCCGCCCTTGGTGTCTTCCCAATTACCATCAATCCAAAGCTTGTATTCCATGACTCATTCTCTCCTATGGGTTATGAATTCGTACGGATCGCAACCAACTGAATATTGGTCATATCTTCCATGGCAAATTTTACGCCTTCGCGCCCCAACCCGCT
>JAFLCF010000284.1 GCA_017303735.1 Anaerolineae bacterium | reverse complement strand
GACCGATGTCCATCCATATTTTTATTTCACGAGACATCTTCGCGCGGATGAGGTCCACAGACACAAAATCGCGCCCATCGATGGCAAACGCCGGTGACTGGGCGATGACCTTGCCGAAGATATCTGACAGACGCAAGCCGGTGTACACAGACATGGTTCCGCCAAACGATGCGCCGAGGATGCCATACGCGCCCCGATTCTTTTTGATATCGATCAGGTTTAACTTTTTTGCCGCGAACGGCAAGACGGAATGTTCAACGTCTAGGAGGGTTGCATCGGAGCAGGCGTATTCTACCGAGCGACGGTCATCACCATTCTGTAAAAACGCCATCGCCAGCGGACGGATGCGCTTCTCGTGGATGAGGTTATCCACGATGATGTTGAGCTTGGCGCGTTTGAGATAATCGGTCCCATCGTAGACGAGTAGCAGCGGTACAGGTCCTTTGACCGGCGGCTGGTAGAGATGCAGTTCGCGTTTGCCCTTCCGTTGGATCATGGACGTATCCACGAGGTGACGGGTGACCCGCCCGCTGGGGACGCCTTTGCGTTTGACGGCATACGGCGTGGGGGCTGCCTCGGGCATGTAGAAGTAATGGTTGTAATGTTCGAAGCCGTTGAAAATGCTTTTCTTATTAAGCGGATCTTTGACGCGTTTCTTCGTGCGCGGATCGTAGAAACTGTATTCAAGATAGGCATCTGAATCCAATTCAAGCGAGTGTGCCCACAAGCCCGCAGCAAGGCGCTTCATCTTTTGCGGACTTTCCTCCCATTGATGAATATCGTCAATAAAATGCGGCGCGGACTTGCCCTTCCACACGAAGGTGACACGATTTCCTTCGATGACGGGGTTGCCATTTGCACGAGCGAGTTGGAGAAGGGGATGGGTGGTCATGGGGTGATTGTAATGCAAGCAGAAATACAAATGAAACCCTAACAGCGTGTTACTCATAGTGTGTAGATTTATTTTGTGTTTGGCAGTATCTTTGATACTGCATAGTGTAAAATCGCTAATACACAAAGCGAGGAACTATGCCATCAAACAAATGGACACGCGAAGAATTGATTCTTGCATTCAATCTGTATTGCAAAATCCCCTTTGGAACAATTCATATCCATAATCCTCAAATCAGTTCGCTTGCGAAGATTTTAGGGCGAACTCCTTCTGCTGTTTCATGGAAATTGGCAAACCTTGCCAGCCTTGACCCAACACTAAAGAAAAGAAATATTGCTGGTGCATCTCATGGAAGCAAACTAGATGCTGAAATTTGGAATGAATTTGTTGGCGATTGGAATAGGCTGGCTTTTGAGAGCGAAAAGCTTTTAGCACAGAAAACAGGCAACCAGATTGAAGATATATCTGACCTTGAATCTTTTGACTTGCCAAAATCAGGTAAAGAACGTGAAGCAATCGTCAAAGTTCGAGTTAATCAGAGTTTCTTCCGACGGGCTGTACTTGCGGCGTATGATTTCAAGTGCTGTATAACTGGACTAGAAATTCCCGAACTTTTGAATGCAAGTCATATCATCCCTTGGTCAAAAGACAAGGCTAATCAAGTAAACCCAAGAAATGGAATCTGCCTAAACGCTATACATGACCGTGCGTTTGACAGAGGCTTGATAACTATTACACCTGATTTAAAGATAAAGATTTCAAAAGTCATCAAAACAAAGAAGGCAAGCCAATCGGTTCAAGAATTTCTTTTGAAATATGATGGCTTGGAAATCAATAAGCCAACAAGATTTTTGCCAAATGCTGAATTCCTGAAATATCACAACAGAAATGTTTTTCAAACCTAACCTTATAGCAAACATAAAGTTTATTTATCTATATCGTGATAGCGCAAACTATAAATCTTGGAACGATGTGGTTTTTGAAAACCCAGATCAACTTCCTTTAGAAGAAATCGAAAATAATTTGATTTCCGATTTCTTGCCAGATAAGTTATTTGTTGCTAATCAGATTTCTATTCCCGAAAAGTTTTTATTTTCAGAAGGTGATTTTTCGAGTTTTGACCATTGTTATCACGAATTTGATCATGTAGAATTTTGCATAGCGAAACCGACAGATACTCTTAATCGTTCCATTGCAATTTTCTTGAGAGATGTCAGGCTAGTTTCTGAACAAGGTTGGAAAGCATTTGACATTCTTGAATATGCAAAAAGACAGAGATAAACTTGTAGCTAAAGAATCAAAGAGGCTGTCACTTTCAAAGTGACAGCCTCTTTGATTCTACTGAAACGTAATCTCTTCCACGCGCCAGGTTTCTTCGCCCATGAGCTTCTTCAGGCGCTCGAGCAGTTCGGGGCAGATGCGCGTGGTGTCGTTGGGGAAGTCGAAAAGAAAATAAAGGTACTTTGTTGAAAATACCTTTATTTTCTTGTATAATATCCTCATGACCGAAACATTCACCCAGTACAAGGCAGTTTTCGAGAAGCATAACGGGCTTTTGCGTGCCTCAGAAGCCGTGCAATTGGGAGTCCCTGAACATCGAATCTATGAGATGCTCAAAATGGGCTTGTTGGTCAAAGAAGCACGCGGTTTGTATCGGCTGGCAGATAGCGACCCACTGATCGACCCAGACCTGATTCGGGTTAGTCTGGCTGTACCCAAAGGCGTTATCTGCTTGATCTCTGCCTTGTATTTTTACGAACTCACCACACAAATTCCCTACAGTATTTATGTTGCCGTGCCGCAAAATGCAGCCCGACCACGCATGCAGCATCCCCCACTTGAAGTTTTTTGGGTCACCAACTCCCTGCATAGGGTGGGCGTGGATGAGCATGAAATGGATGGAGTAAAGGTCAGGATCTATAACCGCGAAAAAACGGTTGCCGATTGTTTCAAATTCAGGCGCAGGGTCGGAGAGGATGTTGCCCTTGAAGCCTTGAAAGACTATATAAAACAGCCTCATCTCGATGTGCATAAGCTGCTTGGGTATGCAAAGATCAACCGTGTCGAAAAAATAATCACACCCTATTTGAAGAGTCTGCTATGAAACATGAAGTTGGCAATATCCCGGCATCCATATTGGCTCGTTTGAGGAATAAGGCAGATGAAGGCGGTTGGTCATTCAATGAAATCCTTCAATATTATGGCATGGAACGATTTCTAGACCGTCTTTCCAAAACGCCTCATGTCAATGATCTAATTCTCAAAGGTGGTTTGATGTTCTACGGGTTGGAAATTCCATTGCGTAGAACCACCCGCGACATAGATTTTCTGGGGACTGCAGAGAATACACGAGACTATATCCATTCTGTATTCCTTGATGCACTTTCCATTCAGATTCCCGCAGATGGGATTGCTTTTGATATCAATACGCTTCGTCTTTCTCAAACTCAGGCAGAGTCAAACCAAAGCGGGATACGAGCCACATTTATTGGATATGTAGGCAATACCAGAATTCCAGTGCAGGTCGATGTAGGATTTACGGATGAGATTTCATCTGAACCACTGCTCTTGGAATATCCCGTTCTTTTGGCAGGCATGGAAAAACCAAGTATCAAAGGGTATCCACCTGAATCGATCATCTCTGAAAAATTTTATGCCATGCTCCGCTTTGCAGATGCCAACAGCCGTTGGAAGGATTACTATGATATTTACCTGCTTGCTACTACGTTTGAGTTTGACAGCAAGTCTTTGGCAGCTGCGTTCAGGTCAACGTTTGAGAATCGCCCACTAAGACCAACAGAGCATATCCCCCCTGGACTTAAGGATGACTTTGCACTTTCCAATCAGCAAAAATGGGAAAACTTTCTCTCAAAATTAAAGTTGCACAATGAGTCTCTTCGAGATTTGAGATGGATAGTTAAGCAAATTTGGAGGTTTTTAGAATGTCCATTGAATGAATTAAGAACAGGGCAGGAAGAACAAAAGCAATGGACGTTCAAGAATGGCTGGCAGAAAAAATAAAAAGAGACAGTCACCTTCAAGGTGACTGTCTCTTTAGTTGTTACTGAAACGTAATCTCTTCCACGCGCCAGGTTTCTTCGCCCATGAGCTTCTTCAGGCGCTCGAGCAGTTCGGGGCAGATGCGTGTGGTGTCGTTGGGGAAGTCGATCAGGTGTCCCTTGCCGCTCTCGAAGATCTGAAAACTAAACTTGTCGCGTCCGTGATACGAGATGAGCGTGCCATACAACGTCTTGATGCGGCGCTTGTCACGTTCCTTGTCGCCGGTGGAGCGCAGCAGGATGGTGATCTGTTGGGGCGGATGATCCTTGTCTTTATTTTCTTTCGCCAGCGGAACATACAACGACGGAATGAACGCCTCGTCTTTGTCTTCGGCTGGGTTCAGCGCTTCGGGCTGAGTCAACGCTGTGACTGCACGAGTCACCAGCGGAGGAGTCACCGGTTCATCTTTCTTGAACTTCGGCGCGGGTTTCGCCGCAATCGCGGCTTCGTCGAAGGAGGGCTGCCATTCATTGTCCCAACCATCGGGGAAGTTATCGGGTGGCGGGGGCATATCGTCGTCAACATTGTAGGACGATGGAGTCTCAGCAACTTGTGGCTTCTTGACCTCGTCCACTCGTCCACTTGGTGCCTCGTTACTCGTCACTTTCGGCGTTGGATTCTGCTTGGGTGGTGTGGCAGGCTTGGGTGCAGCTTGATCCGGGCGGCGGGGAGATTGCTCCTGTGTGCGGGCAAGCAAAGGCTTGGGAGTCGAATCGTTTGTGATGAAGGGATCATCCGCCGATGTCGTCACTGGAATTTCGGTCTTGACCGTATCCACCAATAATTTGGGCGGCGTACTGCCGTGGTCGAGTTTGCCTTCGACGATGACGATCTGCCCGACAGTGAGTATTTCACGCGAGGCTTCCCAGGTTTTGGGGAAGAGCACGAGTTCGACGGTGCCTTGAATGTCTTCCATTTGTGCGAAGCCCATGGGCTTGCCGGTTTTGGTGGTGTAGGGGCGCACGCCGGTGATGAG
>JAFLCF010000283.1 GCA_017303735.1 Anaerolineae bacterium | reverse complement strand
ACGTATGCAGAAGAAATTTTGGATTATCTTGGCGTTGATTTTATCGGCTTGTGGTGGGAGTTCACAGCCGCAAGTTGTGACAGGGTCTGGGGATATTACAGGCGTGGTGGATCAATATCGTGCCCTGCTCGGCGCAGACAATGGCGGCGAACCCGGCACGAAGGGACCGAGCGGGTATCGTGAGATCAATTGGGATTCTTTGCCCGATGAATTTTCTGCCCCTAATTTTTACACTTCTGATTTCTTCAACCAACCTGAAGCGCCGCGTGCGCGTGGCATTGTGTTGAACACGCCCGGCGAAGGCTTGATGGTCAGCGCGAATGCCAGCAACCCGGACGGAACCCTGCCGCGCTTTGGCAACATCAACCCGCAATATGCCGACATCTTCAAAACCTTTAGCGACGAAAAATTATTCTCGCCCATCGGCAGCAACCTGGTGGTGATCACTTTCTTCGTCCCTGGCACAAATACCCCCGCCACCGTGCGCGGATTTGGCGCCGTCTACACCGATGTGGATACGACTCATACTGCCTTTGAATATTTTGACAAAGATGGTAACTCACTGGGTAGTTTTGAAACGCCGATCTGCGATGGATGTCTTTCGTTCTTGGGCGTGGCATTCGACGAAGCCGTCATCGCCAGTGTGGAAGTCCGCTATGGGACGGGGGCGCTGGGACCCGACGATGGGGCAGGGGAGGTGGATGTAGCCGTGATGGATAACTTTATTTTTGGAGAGCCGCAGGCGATTGAGTGATTTTTTCTAAACGAAGTGACAGTCACCTTAAAGGTGACTGTCACTTTATAACCAGTGGGGTGGGGGAGGTTAGGCTGTTGAATCGTCTACTTTTTTCTCATTGTCCCTATTATTAAATATTTCATTATAGGCTTTATCGATTTCACTGCCATAGTGAGCGTAGCGATTTGTTGTTGCGATGCTTTCATGGCGGGCAAGTTCCTGTGATAATTTTAGATCACCTTTGGCAAGGTAGGTCATGGTCACAAAGTAGTGACGAAAATCATGAATGCGAACAAGACTTCGGTCGACGCCAGCTTCTTCAATTCGTCCAATGATTCCTTGGTTAGGGGAGCCTTTGATCGCCTTCCACATGCCACCGGCTGTAATTGGGCGGATCTTTTTACTGGCACGAATATCATGCCGAGCAAATAAAGGCTGGGAGCCCAGTGGAATTCGAGAATTTGGGTCGATAGCTGACCTTGCGTGTAGGTAAGCCTTCAAAGCATCCAGAGATCGATCTGAGAAGCGGACGACTGCCTGTTTATCGCCTTTACCAATGATGATGGCGCGTCCTTCCATCCAATCAATATCGCTGCGTTTGAGTGCGCAAGCTTCAGAAATTCGCAAGCCAGTATCAACAAGGGTAAGCACAAATGCCCGGTCACGTAGGGCTTCTAGGTCGCCACTTAATTGCGAGCAATATTGGATGACCTTTTCGACAGCCTCGCGGTTGAAATTGACGAAACGTTTGCCCTGGCTTCGCGCCAGATGGTTTGTAATTTCCTTGATCTCTTCGGCATGACCTGCCTTGCAGAACTTGTAGAATTTTCGCACGGCAGAGCCGTAGGTATTTTTTGTAGAAGGGGATGCAGACTTGAACATGGTGAGAAATGCAGAGTAATTCTCAGGTGTAAGCTCTGCATCTTCACCAACCACATATACAAACTGCTTCAGCGCGTTTTCATAGGTAGAAATTGTGCGCGGAGAGCGGTCCAAAGTATCTAGAAAGCGTTTTATCTCAGTTTTTAGTTCCATATATTTCATTCCATGTAATAATAATTATATCGAATGATAAAGATATTGTCAAGAACTTCTTTTCTGATACCTCCCCCGCTGGCGTTGAAAAGCGGAAATGATCCATGCAGAAATCAGCATAAAACAAATAGAGAAAAGGGACCTCACTCATTCATCATTTCGAATTCTGCATTTTGTATTTGCTCTTCCCCTGCTCCCATACCCCATTTATGCCAACCCTACCAATAAGATGGAAAATTAGACAAATTTCACTAACTCGCCTAAAATAAAGCTTAATTCATTGCAGGGAGATTATCAATGGCTGAAAAACAAAAATACTCTTTGGTGTGGAAAGAATGTAGTCAAGGTTCTGACCTTGCACGACGTTTTTATGTGCCTGAATTTACCGGTTTCCTGCCTTTTTTTATTTGGGGCGCAGAACTTGAAAAGATGGAACATGGTGGGCAAATCGAGCTACATGAACAGCAGCTTCTAAAAGGAATTCTTTACGGCTTGTATGAATATGAGAACGCTCCAAAGCCATGGCAATATCTAAAAAGCAGACAGACCCTCATACATCTTTTGGATATTTTAGGAAAAGGTTATGGTTTCAAAGACCCTGAAATAATGATTCTTGATACAGCTGCCAATGTTAGAGAGCTACATGGTAACGAACCAAGTTTCAGAATGTTGGATAGCGGCACAAAGTTAATTCCTGCTTCTTCAAAAATAAAAAGTGATTGGATTTTGGATTTATGGAATATTGCTGCTGATGATGACACTGAAGAAGATGGCTCTCTATCTGAAGCGCAGGAAGGGATGTTGGAACAAATTCTGCTAACTATAAAAGAGATCAACTTTCAGGATGTCCATCCAAATTCACGAGAAATCCTTCCCTTCCTTGGCGCATACGCTACTGTACTCCTTAAACGTCCGCACGGATTTCCAGAATTTTTTGCTGACTATATCGTTCCAAATGTAAGAAACAAGGCGTTATTAGAGAAAATGAATCTATTATTTCGAAATTCCGAAGCAGTGCAACTATTACCTGTTGAGCAACTCTTACGTTGAGAATCTGCCATGAAACCAACCTGGAAAAAATTCCTCCTTTACGCAACTTACATCCTCCTCGCTAGCGGACTTCTCTACGGCTTGTTGCAACTCATCCTCTCAGGATATGCCGTAGACTGGACAGGTTTTCAAACTAAAACCCTTTGGGATTGGATGGATTTGCTAGTCATCCCGTTCGTGTTAGCCCTTGGGGCATTTTTCTTGAACCGGTCTGAGCGAGCGGTCGAACGTGAGACAGCAAAGCAAAGAGATAACCTGGAACGACAGATTGCCAAAGATCGGCAACAGGAAGCCGCACTCCAAGCTTATATTGATAGGATGTCTGAATTATTGTTGGAGAAAAAAATACAAGGCGAAGATGACAAGGATGAGGTCCTGAAAGTCGCCAGAATACGGACGGTCACCATTTTGCGAGCGTTGAATGTGCAGCGAAATAAATTAGTAGTTGATTTTTTACGAGACGCAAGTTTAGTCACTGATGAAAACTCAATTTTCAATGACGCAAAAATTGAACGTGTGGATTTGAGTGGATTAGACTTAAGTTATATATTCCTTAAAAAAGCAGTACTGGAAGGTACAACATTTAAAAATTCGAAATTAAGTAATGCCAACTTGGAAAAGGCAGATCTACAAGAATGCGACTTGACTAGATCTAATTTTATCCATGCAAATTTACAAAAAGCTAATCTTCGCAGGACAAATTTACGAAATGCTTTTTTGTGGTTTGCAAACTTACAAGAAGCAGTTCTAGATGAAGCAAACTTACAGAATGCAGACCTACTTAATGCAAAGCTACAAGGAGTAAATTTTGGTAATGCAGATTTACGCAATGCTAATTTTACAAATGCCGATTTACAATCTGCAAGATTTTATTCAGATTTCAACTATAGCTTGTATTTAAAAAAACAAAAACTTCCAAGTAAATTAGCAAATCTCGCAGGTGCTAATCTTGCAGGTGCCAACCTCAAAGGTGCCATGGTCACGCCCGAGCAACTTGCCCAAGCCAAATCTCTCAAAGGGACAATCATGCCCGATGGGACTGTTCACGAATAGAAACGACAAATCAATTTAACGGAGACCTCCCCTTGTTCGAGCAAACCTTCAAAAACATTGACGCCCCCCTCCGCCCTGCGGGCACCTCCCCCAAATCCGACATGGGGACTTTTGATATCAACCCTAATTTTCAGTGTCGTATTTGGGGGAGGACGGGTGGGGGCAAAGGAATGAATCATGTTTGAGCAGACATTTAAGAACATCGACGACAAGCTCTGGAAAGACGCGGGCTGTTCCAGTGAGTTGGATTACGTGGAGCAGACTTCGTGGATTCTGTTCCTGAAGTATTTGGACGATCTTGAAAAGGACAAGCAAGATGCGGCGGAGCTTTCGGGCAAGGACTTCTCCCCCATTATTACGGGCAAGTATCGTTGGGATCAGTGGGCGGCAAGAAAGACGAAAGAAGGAAAGATCGATCATCACAAGGCGATGACGGGTGATGATTTGATCGATTTCGTAAACAACGAATTATTCCCCTATCTCAAAAAGTTCAAGACCACGGCAGACCATGCCGATACGATTGAATATAAGATCGGTGAAATCTTTTCGGAGTTGAAGAACCGCATCCAAAGCGGATACAACCTGCGCGAGATCATCAACTTGGTGGATGAATTGCGCTTCCGCTCGTCGAAGGAAAAGCATGAGATGAGCGCCCTGTACGAGGATAAGATCAAGAACATGGGCAATGCGGGGCGCAATGGCGGCGAGTATTACACGCCGCGTCCGTTGATCCAATCCATCGTGAAGGTGGTGAACCCGAAAATTGGCGAGACGGTGTACGATGGCGCGGTCGGTTCGGCGGGATTCCTCGTCGAGGCGTTTGAATTTATGAGGGGGCAACCAGGCATCGGCACGAAAGAGGCGAAGATCCTTCAGGAGAAAACCTTCTTCGGCAAGGAGAAGAAGTCGCTGGCGTATATCATCGGCATTATGAATATGATCCTGCATGGCATTGAAGCGCCGAACATTTTGCACACCAACACGCTGGCGGAAAATATTTCAGACATTCAGGAGCGCGACCGCTACAACGTGGTGCTGGCAAACCCGCCCTTCGGCGGCAAGGAACGCGCCGAGGTGCAGGGGA
>JAFLCF010000282.1 GCA_017303735.1 Anaerolineae bacterium | reverse complement strand
TCGAAAGTCTTTTTGACCTTCGACCTTTAACTTGTGATCTTACAGACTCACCACGCTCTTCAGCGCATCGTGCGATTCTTTCACAGAAGCAGCGGACTTCTCGAACATGGCTTTTTCATCGGCATCAAACTTGTATTCGATCACTTTTTCCATGCCGCCCGCACCAAGCATCACTGGCACACCGAAGTACATATCGGTCAAACCATATTCACCCTGCATCAACGTGGCGCAAGGCACGATCAACTTCTTATCTTTCAAAATGGCTTCTGCCATCTGCACACAAGCCATCGAAGGCGCATAATAGGCTGAACCGGTCTTGAGCAAGTTCACGATCTCACCGCCGCCCTTGCGAGTGCGGTTGACGATAGCTTCGAGCTTATCAGCCGGGAAATATTCCTTGAGCGGAATGCCCGCAATGTTCGAGTGACGGGTCAACGGAACCATTTCATCGCCGTGCCCACCCAACACATAGCACTGCACATTTTCAACAGAAACTCCGGCTTCCATGGCAACGAAGGCGCGCATACGAGCGGAATCCAGAATGCCCGCCTGCCCGATCACACGCTCGCGCGGCAGACCAGTCACTTTTTGGGTGAGGTACGCCATCGTATCCAGCGGGTTGGTCAACACAATGTAGTAGGCATTCGGCGAATGCTTGAGAGTCTCTTTGGCAGCCTTGCCCACGATCTCAGCATTGGTCTTGAGCAGGTCTTCGCGGCTCATACCGGGCTTGCGTGCAATTCCCGCCGTAATGATGATGATGTCTGAGCCTTTGGTATCTTCGTAATTGTTCGTGCCCATCACATGAGCATCTTTACCGATAATGGGCATGGCTTCGAGCAGGTCAAGGCTCTTGCCTTGCGGCATGCCTTCCACCACGTCCAACAACACGACATCAGCTAATTCGCGTTCGGCGATCCAATGCGCAGCGGTTGAACCTGTATTTCCCGCACCAACAATCGAGATTTTCTTCATCGTTCCTCCAATGGAATCGGCTGAAAAAGCCGTATTTTTCACTAATTTTATCCGAAAGTGACCTATATCAAAAGTACAAAATGTCACTTTTTATTCAAGAAAACAGGCTCGTTGAAAGCGAGCCTGTTAGTATGAAAAACCTTGAGGATTGGATTCTGCCAGATAGACAGAGTCAGCAATCCCGTAGGTAGAGGCGGAACTTTGTCCGCTTCTTTCTTAACTGTGGGCTGTTTCCTCTTCCAGCGACTCGAGATAACGGGTCGCCTGAATCGCTGCCGCGGCACCCATGCCCGCCGAGGTGACGACCTGCTTGAAGGTGGGGTCAGCCGCCTCGCCTGCTGCGAACACACCCGGAACGCTGGTTTCCATTTTGTCGTTGACCTTGAGGTAGCCGAGGTCGCTCATTTCGAGTTGACCTTTGTACATTTGGGTGTTGGGCGTGTGACCGATGAAGATGAACAAGCCGTCAGTATCGAAGGTGCTTTCTTCATTAGTTTTCACATTCTTGAGTTTGAGCGTGGTGAGTTTTTCACCTTGATTGACTTCAGTGACGACCGTATTCAAGACGAAGTTTATTTTGGGATGTTCTTTGGCACGCTTCTGCAAAATGGCACCCGCACGGAAGTCTTCGCGGCGGTGAATGAGGGTGACCGAGGAAGCGTAGCGGGTAATGAAGAGTGCTTCTTCAAAAGCGCTGTCGCCGCCGCCCACCACAACTACTTTCTTATCCTTGAAGAACCAGCCGTCACAGGTGGCGCAATAGGAAACGCCGCGCCCGGTCATTTCGTATTCACCGGGAACTTCAAGGTGCACAGGGCTGGCGCCGGTGGCGATGATGACGCTGTCGGCATAATAGTCGCCGCTGTCGGCCGTCACTTTGTATGGGCGCTGAGAGAAGTCCACTTCGTGCGCCATGTCGAATTCGACCTTGGCACCGAAATGCTCAGCTTGCTTTTGAAAGAGCTCGCCAAGCTGCGGTCCGCCCACGCCTTCAGGGAAGCCTGGGTAATTTTCAATGGTATGCGTGAGAGCCGCCTGCCCGCCCAATTGCATACCGGTAAGCACAACGGGTGCCAACTCGGCGCGAGCAGCATACAACGCTGCGGATAAGCCCGCGGGACCTGCGCCAAGGATGAGTACTTTTACGTGTCGGTTATCTGTCATGGATTCCTGCCAATTTTGAGTTTCGTTCATCGTCAAGACGATGGGTTAGGTTTGCTTATTACGGGGTGCATTTTATCAGATGCGCAAGGTGGTGAAAGGTTGCAGTTTCCGACAGCGGACCATAGACGGTTGACAGCGGACGATGGACGGACTTGATTGTCTATGGTCAATCGTCCATTGTCCATGGTCTGTTAATCCTCCTCCAACACAACCTCCACAGTCTCCACATTCTCTGGCGTGGACGTACACATTTCCTCCATAATGAGTTGATACATTTTAGACCATGGTCGGCGGTCTGCCGTCAAAGAATTTTATTGAGGAGAGATAAATCTTATGAAAGCCGTTGTACATCATTCTTATGGTTCACCCAATGTTTTGAAACTCGAAGAGGTTGAAAAGCCCACCGTCACAGACGATGGTGTGCTGGTTCGGGTTCATGCATCCTCTGTCAACCCGGCAGAGTGGTATGGGATGACCGGATTGGTCGTTGCCCGTTTTGGGAGCGGGTTGGTCAAACCAAAAAACCCGCGCATTGGCGGCGATTTTGCGGGAGTCGTCGAGGCGGTGGGAAGCACAGTCACTCATCTCAAAGTTGGCGATGAAGTCTATGGCGGGCGTCATGGTGCTTTTGCTGAATACGTCAATGTGGTGAATGCCGTCATGCTCAAACCAGTCAACATCTCATTTGAGGAAGCGGCAGCTATCCCTACGGCGGGAATCACAGCCCTGCAAGGACTCCGAGATCATGGAAAACTGCAACCTGGTCAGAGTGTACTCATCAACGGTGCGGCGGGAGGTGTAGGGACGTTCGCCGTGCAAATCGCAAAAGCCCTCGGCGCGGAAGTAACCGGCGTGACCAGCACGAAAAATGTGGAGATGGTCCGGTCACTTGGTGCAGATCACGTCATTGATTACACCAAAGATGATTTCACCCGAAGCGGTAAGCAATACGATTTAATTTTTGACATCGCCGGGAACCGCTCATGGAAAGAATATCAGCGAGTCATGAAAGCCACCAGCGGCTTCATTTTGGTCGGCGCGCCCAAGGGGAAAAATAAAATCCTTGGTCCGCTGGCACGTGTCGCTACTTTGAAACTTGCGTCGTTGGGATCAAGCCAAAAAGTGATCTTTTTCATTGCCGATTTCAAACGCCTAGATTTTGACACCCTGCGAGAAATGATCGAAAACGGAAAAGTAAAGCCCGTGGTGGAGAAGGTCTATCCGTTGGCGCAGGTAGTGGAAGCCATGAAGCACTTGGGAACTGGGCATGCAAGAGGTAAGATTGTGTTGAAAGTGCAATAACTTATCGTCTAACATTTTTCCTACATTCCCTCCACAATCCCTCACCCACCCATCCATAATCCCTCCACAATGGCTTGATACATTTAGACGTGTAAGGACAAATCAAACAATTACCATTTGGAGGTAAACATGAAAAAAGGTCCGTTCATTTTGTTTCGCGTCTTTGGTCTGCTCATCGTTTTAGGGTTGATCGTTGGCGCAGGGGCATTCGGCTTCAACGCAGGCATGGCTCGTGGAATTGAGCAAGCACCCGCAGTTGCCGCTGCTATTGAAAAAGCCGCAGAAGAAGGCACTCCTGTCTTGCCGATGTATGGTCACGGGTACGGATATGGCTACCCGCATATGTACGGTTTCGGTCATCCGCATTTCTTCAATCCCTTCGGTGCGATCTGTGGCTCGATCCTCTTCTTCTTCTTTTTATTCAGCGCGATGAAGCTACTCTTCTTCCGCCGCATGAGACACGGCTGGAGTCATCACGGTCACTGGGGCAAGGGTTGGGAAGGTAAAGTTCCCCCACCTTTTGAAGAATGGCACAAGCGTGCGCACGGTGAAACACCTGCGGAAGAGAAAAAAGAAGAAGACAAGTAATCAAGTAGGCAAGTAATAAGGAACGAGTAACGAGGAAGAGCGAAAGCCAATCCTCGTTACTCGCAACTCATTTCTATTTACTCATTACTATTCACTACTCACTATTCCCCATTCCCTTTATACTTTCCCCATGCCAGAACTTATCCTTGTCGTAGACGATGAACCCAAGATCGTACGCATTGCACGCGACTACCTTGAAAAGAACGGTTTCCGCGTGGTGACTGCGGCAGACGGTCAATCTGCGCTGACAGTAGCTCGTAACGAAAAACCTGACCTTATCGTGCTCGATCTGATGCTACCCATCATGGACGGGCGCGAAGTCTGCAAAGTGCTGCGCCGCGAAAGTGACGTGCCCATCATCATGCTCACAGCATTAGCCGAAGAAATTGACCAAGTGACCGGGCTTGAGATCGGCGCAGATGATTACATTACCAAACCATTCTCACCGCGCGCATTGGTGGCGCGAGTTCGGGCACTCCTGCGAAGAAGCAAAGGCGAGGTCAAAGCGCCGAGCCTCATTCGTGTGGGAGCTTTGGAAGTAGACCCAGATCGATATTCCGTCACGTTCAACGAAGAGCCGGTCAGACTCACGCCCAATGAATTCAAACTCTTACAGTTATTAGCAGCTCGCCCGGGTCAGACTCTCACTCGCGAACAACTGCTTGAAGATATGCACGGCATCGCCTCCAGCTTCGACCGCAGTGTTGACTCGCACATCAAGAATCTGCGCAAGAAACTCGAAACCGCTTCTGGAGAGAATATGATCGAAACCGTGTATGGAATTGGCTATCGATTTATTGAGAACAGAGATTAGAGATTGGTAACTAGTTAATAGTAATTACCAATCTCCAATTACCAAAACCATGAACCCATCCCACCATCCCCAATTCCCACGCAATCGCCGCGGACGACGTTTCGCTCCGTTCGGTT
>JAFLCF010000281.1 GCA_017303735.1 Anaerolineae bacterium | reverse complement strand
CCGCCGCCGCCGCCGTAGGGAGTGTCGTCGGTGGTGTGGTGTTTGTCGTGGGTATAGTCGCGGATGTTGTGAACATTGACGTGGATTAGTCCGCGTTCACGGGCGCGTTTGAGGATGCTGGTTTCAAGATAAGAAGGGAAGACTTCGGGAAGGAGGGTAAAGACCTCGAATTGCATGGCGCGATTGTAGCATAAGAGGCAAATTAAAAAGGATCACATAATTTGGTAAACAAAAATTCGATTTTCCTCGCGATTTCAACAAAAAGCTTACATAATTATGAGAAGAACGCTAGAAGCTTACCCCGCTGCTTGACGTTGCTTTCCGCCGGATGGTAATATAAATTTATGTATTTAAGAGGAAGTAAATGGAGTATGAACAAAAGGCGCACCCGCCCGAACTGGTTCCGCATTATATTGCTGAGCCTGTTGGTGCTGGCGGCGGCGTATGTAAACCGTTTTGTGGTGGCAGATATTCAGCCATTGGGGGTGCCATCTCCAACACCTACCATTGCGCCTGAAACCCTGATCGCCGAAGCAGAGGAGTTGTTCAAGCTGGGGAAACTCCTGCCTGCCATTGATGTTTATCAAACGGCTCTGGTTACCCAGCCGGATAACCCCGCCATTCATATCGCCCTTGCACGCACCCAAGCCTTTGCTGGGAAATACGAGGACGCACAGACCTCTGCCGAGGATGCGCTCCTGCTCAACCCGAGCAATTCCATGGCACATGCGGTGCGCGGATGGGCTCTCAATTTTCAAGGTCAATATCTCGAAGCCGAATCCAGCATCAAACGCGCGTTAGAACTTGACCCCAACAACGCCCTGGCGCATGCATATTATGTTGAGATATTGGTGGATTCATATTACAGCGGGTTGGGTTCCTTTGACGGTTTGGAAACAGCCGCCGAAGAATCACGTGTGGCGCAGGCACTCGCGCCTGATCTGCTTGAAACTCATCGCGCACGCGGATACATTTTGGAAGCGACCGGCAACTACGAAGAAGCAATCCGCGAATATGAAGCTGCTATTGCGATCAATGCCAACATCGCCGATCTGTATCTCGCCATCGGGCGCAATTACCGCATCCTCGGTATTTACGACCAGGCAGTAGATGCCTTCACCCGCGCCGACGCGCTCAACCCGCAAGACCCCAACCCCGACCTGTTGCTTTCGCGCACCTATGCCACCATCGGTGAATATGGCAAAGCCCTGCAATTCGCCGAGTCGTCGGTCGCGAACAACCCCGCCGATACCAACCTGCGCGGCAATCTTGGCGTGATGTATTACCGCAATGCCTATTGGCCCGAAGCCGTGCAGGAACTTTCCTATGTGGTCAAAGGCGGGCTTTCGACCGATGGCATTGAAATGGAATTCATTAACCTGACACCCGATTCGCCGCGTATTGCCGAATATTATTTCACCTATGGGCTGGCATTGGCGCGCCTCGATCAATGCGGCGAAGCCTTGCAGATCGCACAGTTGATCATCTCCCGCATCCCTTCGGATGAACTGGCGGTGGATAACGCCAACGAGATCACGAATCGCTGCCAGCAAAATCTGGATGCGCCTCTTCCCACGCCGACGGTTGAATCCACGCCCGAAGCAGAAGCTACCCCCACGCCATGAACATCTATAACCGACGTAGTCTTTTCCGGCGGCGCGACGAAACCAGTTTGTATCGCATGTTCTTTTTCGTTGTGCTGATCCTTGCCGGAATATGGTTGATCCGCTCTGTACAGCAGGGCGACGTCAAACCTTTGTTCCTGCCTACTGCCACCCCCACACGCTTTGCGGCATCCTATTCCCTTGAAGGCGATGCCTACTTTACGGCTGGACAATTGAATGCTGCCATTGAGGCGTATCGTGAAGCAACCACTGTCGACCCAACCAATGCCGAGGTCTGGTCACAGCTTTCGCGTGTGCAGACCTATTCCACTGCCCTGATCGTCAAACAGGATGACATCCTCACCCGGTTGGATGAAGCCATCGTCTCTGCCGAAAAAGCCGTGGAAGTGAACCCAGATAGCAGCCTCGCTTACGCCGTGCACGCCTTTGCCTTGAATTGGAAAGCATCTTACTTATCCGATGCTCGCGAACGCCAGTCCACCTTGCAGAAGTCAGAACAGGCGGCGGTGCGCGCGATCCAACTGGACAATACAAATGTGCTCGCTCAGGCATTCTATGCCGAGGTATTGGTCGATCAGCAAAAATGGACTCAGGCTCAGCAGGTTATCGATCAAGCTCTGGTGGCTGACCCATCTCTGATGGATGTGCATCGTGTCAACGCCTATGTGCTTGAGTCGTTGGGGGAGTATGCGCTTGCAATCGAGTCGTATGACCGTGCCATCTCCATCACCCCGAATCTGACCTTCCTATACTTGCGTGCTGGGGCGGGTTATCGTCGCCTCGCCTTTGAAAGCCCGAATGAGGAAGTGCAAAAACAACTTTACGAAAAATCACTGGAATATTTTGCAGAGACCGCTCGCATTAACCAACAGTTGGGCGTGCAAGACCCAGTGCCGTATATTTCGATTGCCAAAACCTATTCTCAGATGGGTGAGTTCTTCATTGCCATTCGCAATGTGCAGAAAGCCATCGAGTTCGAACCTGCCAACCCGGTCTTTTATGGTGAGTTGGGTGTGCTCTATCATAAGAACCGCAATTATGAGACCGGCATCCTTGCTTTGGGATGTGCCGTCAATGGCTGTACGGCAGAGCAGTCCTGCGATGGGCGTGGTGGCTGTGGTTCGAACGACACCCCGGCAGAAGTTGTGGGCTTGCCGCTTTCTGCCAGCACCGTCTATTACTACGACATTCTCGCTTCAGAATTGGCAGCATTGAGCACGCCGAAGGTCAACTACTGTCCGCAGGCGCTCGATCTGGCAGATTTCATCGAATCTTCCGAGTACATAGCCGACCCGAACATTGCCGCAGATATGGCTGTGGTGCGTACGATCTGTGCCTTTTCACCAGAGACGACAGACTCCGGCTCCGAGCTCACGCCGACACCTGGCTCTGAACCCGCAATGACCGAACCCACGCCGACGCCGTAGCTTCGCACGCTCCATCAGGGGCTTAGCCCCTGATGGAGCGAAGTAAAGGAGCGGCACAAGGCTTGGGCAGGGGAAGCAGTTATCGGTTTGGAAAGAGGCGGGCGAAGCGTCAGAAGTTTGTAAGAATTTTTACATTCCCCCTTGACTTTGCCATTTTTAATGTGTAAGATAGCCTTTAGCACTCAGAACTATTGAGTGCTAATTCTGTGATTATTCAAAAATCAAAACCCCTTACAGGAGGCATAAAATGGCAAAGAGCAATATCACGTTCAAACCCCTCGGCAGCCGCGTGCTGATCGAGACCATTGAACAGGAGGAAATCACCGCGAGCGGTATCATCCTCCCCGAAACCGCGAAGGAAAAACCCCAGCAGGGCAAGGTGTTGGCGGCAGGTCCTGGTGACCGCAACGACAAAGGCGAGCGCGTTGCCATGGATGTGAAGGCTGGCGATGTGGTTCTGTTCGCCAAGTATTCTGGCACCGAAGTGAAGATGGATGGCAAGAAACTGCTCATCCTGCGCGAGAGCGATATTCTCGGAATTGTTGGATAAGAAAATAACATCCACTAATCTTCGCGAATTTTCGCGAAAAAACCTTTCGCGCAGATTGGCGTGGATTAGCGGAAGAGAAAACTCACAAAGGAAGTGAAACTATGGCAGCTAAACAACTGGTATTTTCCGAAGAAGCCCGCCGCAAGCTTAAGAACGGCATGAATGTCGTTGCAAATGCGGTATCCGCCACCCTCGGTCCCAAGGGACGCAACGTGGCTGTGGATCGCAAGTTCGGCTCCCCCACCATCACCCACGACGGTGTTTCCGTGGCGAAGGAAATCGAACTCGAAGATCCGTTTGAGAACATGGGTGCTCAACTCCTCAAGGAAGCCGCCCAGAAGACCAACGACATCGCTGGTGACGGCACCACCACCTCCACCGTGCTCGCTCACGCGATTGTGAACGAAGGCTTGAAGGCGCTCGAAGCTGGTTACAACCCGATGCTCCTCAAGCGCGGCATCGAACTCGCCACCGAAACCATTGTGGCTGAACTTAAGAAGAACTCCGTCAAGATCGACACCAAGGAAGAAATTGCTTCCGTGGCTACCAACTCTGCAGCAGATGCCGAAGTCGGTCAGCTCATCGCCGATGTGATGGACAAGGTCGGTAAAGACGGCGTCATCACCGTTGAAGAATCCAAGACGATGCAGTTCGAAACCGAATTCGTCGAAGGTATGCAGTTCGACCGCGGTTATCTCTCCCCCTACTTCATTACCAATGCCGACGCTATGGAAGCTCAGATCAGCGACGCCTATGTCTTGATCTACGACAAGAAGATCTCTGCTGCTCAGGACATCGTTCCTTTGCTCGAGAAGCTTGTCCAGCTCGGCAAGCGCGAATTGGTCATCATTGCTGAAGATGTCGATGGTGAAGCTCTCGCCACTCTCATCCTCAACAAGATCCGTGGCATGCTCAACGTGCTCGCCATCAAAGCCCCTGGCTTTGGTGATCGCCGCAAGGCTATGCTTCAGGACATCGCTGTCCTCACCGGCGGCGAAGTGATCTCTGAAGAACTCGGTCGCAAGCTCGAATCCGTTACCGTTCAGGAACTCGGTCGCGCTGAGAAGATCGTCTCCGACAAGGAAAACACCACCGTCATCGGCGGCAAGGGCAAGAAAGCCAACATCGAATCCCGCATCAAGGAAATCCGTATCGAGATCGACAAGAGCACCAGCGATTACGACCGCGAGAAACTGCAAGAACGCCTCGCGAAACTCTCCGGCGGCGTCGCCATCATCCGCGTGGGTGCTGCGACCGAAACCGAAATGAAGGAAAAGAAGCACCGCGTTGAAGATGCTCTCTCCGCTGCCCGCGCAGCCGTTGAAGAAGGCATCGTCCCCGGTGGTGAAATCTCCCTCATCAACGCT
>JAFLCF010000280.1 GCA_017303735.1 Anaerolineae bacterium | reverse complement strand
ACACGAACAATGTCGCGCTCGCTCAGATCGGTGGTGGTGATTTGCAGGTTGTTCAAGTCGGCGATGGTGATGACAACTTGATTCGCCTGCACCAATTCGCCGGGAATTACGGCAACATCCACAACCACTCCATCAAAAGGTGCGGTCAATGTAGATTGAGCAAAGGTAGCAGAAGCCGTATCCCAGGCAGCTTTTGCCTGGTCGGCTTGGGCTTGAGCTTTTAAGAACACCTCACGCGGCAGGCTATACCAACTCCGCTTGCCTGTGTTTGGGTCCACATACAAAACTTTATCGGCTTTTTGCAATTGAGCCGCCTGAGCGCGAGCATTGTAATTTGCTTCAGCAGAGATGACGGCATACTCAAGGTCGGGTGTGTTCAACACCATTAGCGTATCGCCAGCTTTGATCAGGTCACCTTCAGCAACAGCAACTTCCTTGACCAACGCCGAGAGCGTAAAGCCGAGGTGTGAGACCTGAACCGGTTCCACATCTGCAGAGGCAATAACAACATCTGGCGAAGAAAAGGTAACTTCTTCCTCTGTCGGCACGGCTGTGGCAGCCGTTTCTTCAGGTGCCGGACTGGAGCAAGCCGTGAACAAAAGCAAGCCAGCCAAAAGAAACAACGTTCGCTTCATGCCGGCCTCACTCGCCCACGCTAATTTCAACATCGGCGCTCATGCCCCAGAGCAAGCCAGCCGGTTGTTCATCCAGTTCAATGGTCACTTTATAGACTACGTCCCCACCGATCTCAGAGGAGATACGAGCCACATCCACAACCTTACCTGTGAAATCTCCGTTCAAGGCTTCGATGAAAACAGTGGCAGGCTGACCGATCTGCACTTGAGTCACATCGCGTTCACTCAAGTCGGTGGTTTCGATCTGATATTTGGAAAGATCGCCCAACACAATGACGACCTGCCCGGGGGTGACCGTCTCATACGGGGCGATATCGACCGATATAACGGTACCAGCAAACGGCGCGGTCAGATCCGATTGAGCGGCGAGGACCGCCTTGGCAGAGTCCACTAAGGCTTGAGACTTGGCAACGTCATTATTGGCGACATCCAATTGTTGTTGAAATGGAGCACAACCGACACCCTTACACCCAACGTTGCGAATCAAATACTCAAGGCTAATCTGCGCATACGCCAGGTTGGCTTCGGCTTCGCGAACCCGCGCTTCTAAAATAGCAGTATCGAGCTTCACCAACACATCACCCGCACTCACTTTATCGCCAACGTTTACATTCACCTCAGTCACACGACCGATGTTTGTAAAAGATAAATTTGCATCTTGTAATGGAACCACGACGCCTGATGCAGCGACCGAATCTCCACTGGAAGATTGGGTTTCATTCGATGGGGAAGCTTCGCCCGCCTCCAACACGACGGTGGGAACTGCTTCTGCTTCCTGAGCCTGACCACACGCTGACAATGTGATCGCCAGCACACTAACAACTACCAAAAAGACTTTCTTCATTCTTAATTTCTCCAAACTGTGTAATCCGTGATATGTCCAGATTATACCGGATTGCACAGTTTTTGCAAAGGTTTTGTCTACTTCAACTTTAACCCTTGGAATCCTTCACAATCACACCATCTTCCAATGTAACGACGCGCGAAGCGTATTTGATAACCCGCGAATCGTGTGTGGCGAACACAAAGGTCACGCCGGTATCCGTATTCAACTTTTTCATGATCTCCATCACCTGCTCCCCATTGGTGGTGTCGAGGTTGGCGGTCGGTTCATCGGCGAGGATCATTTTGGGATTTGTCGCCAGCGCCCGGGCAACAGCAACGCGCTGTTGTTGTCCGCCTGAAAGCTGATCGGGGCGATGATGCGCACGATCTGAAAGATCTACTGCACTGAGCAAATCCATAACGCGCTGCTTGCGTTCAGACGCACTTTTACCGGTCAATAAGAGCGGCATTTCCACGTTTTCATAGGCAGTCAGAGTCGGGATCAGTGCAAAGAATTGAAAGACGAAGCCAATGGTTTCCTTGCGCAAATCGGCACGTTGATTGCGATTTAAGTTAGTGGTTTCCCTGCCATTGATGACCACACTGCCAGAGGTGGGCTGGTCGAGGCAACCGAAGAGTTGCAAGAGAGTGGTCTTGCCTGAACCCGAAGGACCTACCAGTGCTGTAAACTCGCCGTCGTTGATGCCAAGGCTGACGCCATTCAATGCGCGTGTTTCCATTTGACCGATCTTATACAAGCGAGTAACGTTCGTAACTTTTGCGACTTCCATTTTATTTCTCCTTTCCTTTATTGCGCGCCGCGCAAGGCTTCAACAGGCTCCATACGAGATGCCATGCGAGCCGGGTATAACGATGTAAACACTGTGATCAAAAACGCAGTGACGATGAGGTTGATCGCAGAATCAAGTGTGAGGGTAGTGTAGATGCGATCGTTCAAAAGCATATCGCCGCTAACGCCAAGATCGCCAAAGTAAATACCGACCCTGCTGAAATATGCCGAGATCGCCCAGCCAATCAGGCTTCCTGCCGTGATGCCGCCAAGCGCAAGCAACGATGCTTCTGCCAGGAACAAGGCAACCACCTGCCTGCCTTTCATGCCGATGGAGGAAAGGATACCGATCTCACGTGTGCGCTCAAAGACCGACATCAACAACGTATTGACAATCACCGTTGACGTGACCCCAAGGATAATGAGATTGATCACGACCAGATATGCATCTGAAAAATCGTTGACCAACACCAGCAATTGGTTCATCTCTTCCCACGTCTGCACTTTGTAGCCGCCGCCTTGGATCGCAGCCGCCACTGCATCTGCCTGTTCACGGTCTTTCAACAGGACGAAGATCTGGCTGGCGTGATTATCTGCGCCGGAGAAGGCTTGTGCCTTGGCAAGCGGCAGGAAGACCACACCCTTGTCGTAAGCAGATGTACCCGTGGTGAACACACCCCGAATCGTGAACTGCTGTTCATCTACATCACCTTCGGAGGTGTTGACCAGCAAGTTGAGCGTGTCGCCTGCGGTGAGCCCTAAGCTTTCTGCCAATGGCAAGCCGATGACGATGCCTTCACGATCATCTGCCGTGATGAATTCACCTGCGACAAGGTTACGATAGGGATCATTCGCCGCAGAGTCTGGAACGACGCCCATGATCTGCACCCCAGCCGATTCCTCGCCGACAGAAACGATGCCGCTTGCTAAAAGTCTCGGCGTAGCCACAAGCACCGGGTCGAGCAAAGCAACCTGCGCCGCGGTTTGATCCGGGTTTTCGATCAGGTATTCCCATGCCACACTGAGTTTATCGGGGTCATAATCCGCATCTTGAATTTGAATGTGACCGGTATTGAGTCGCAGGGTGGTTTCCATGGAACTGCGCATCTCACCGGTAAAGAATGCGGCAACGAACATCAGCAGGGCTGTGCCCAACGCCAGCGCCAACCCCGAAAGGAAGGTGCGGCGGCGATGCCTGCCTAAATTGCGATATGCCATTTTGAAATAGTTCATCATAAGATTTCTCCAAACCTGACAGGTTTTCATGAAACTCTTCACATCAGAGTTCTGTGAATGAAACCTGTCAGGTTTTTATATTAAACGTAATGCAGCGCCTCAGCCGGTTCACGGCGTGATGCCTCGATGGCGGGGTAAATAGAAGCCAATGCTGCAATGATCGCCACCGTCAACGCATGTTGCAAAACTTTTAGCGGCACCAACTGCGGATAAATACTGCCGTTGATGAGGGCGGTATATTCGGTCAGGTTGGCAAATTGGCTGTAACTCAACCCGTAGATGCCGAGAATGCCATTGATCAATGTGCCCAATGCAGCGCCAATGACCGCGCCCATCACACCGATCAAGATGCCTTCCAACAAAAAGAGGAAGGTGATCTCGCGTGGTTTCAACCCAAGCGCACCCACAATACCGATCTCACGCGTGCGTTCAAAGACGGCCATCATCAAAAGGTTCAAAATACCAATGGCGGCAATGCTCAGCATGAAGATGCCAAAGTAACTCATCACACCGGTCTTCATATCCATCGTCTGCTTGAGATCAGGGATGCTGGTTTCCCAGCTCATCACTTCGTACCCAGGTGCGGCAGCGTTAATGGCGTTCATCACACCCGGTTCCTGCCCGATCTGCTTGAGAGAGATGACCACTTCGGTCACTTTGCCATCCAAGCCAAAGAGGCTTTGGGCTTCAGCAAGCGACACATAAATGGTACCTTTCTCCACCGAAGGCACACCCACATCGAAGATACCGATCACCGTCATGGTGCGCTGACGTGTCTGCTCATTCTTTGAGTTGCCCACCATGGTAACGCGGTCTCCCACAGTAATATCCATCGATGTGGCAAGCCCCTGACCAATGACAATGACATCACCATCATCTGGCAGAAGATAACGCCCCAGGGAAATATTCTGTGAAACTGGCGTGATCTTGCCTTCCTTATCCGGCTCGATACCGACAATGGAAACGGCAAACGCACCTTCACGGTTGGTGATCAACCCGCCAGTGACAATACGCTTCGATGCCACAACGACGTTTGGTTGCGCTTCGGCGGCTTGGACCACCGCGTCGGGATTCTCCATCGGCAAAAGCGGCTTGCGCCCGGCTTTGTCGCTGTACCCCGGCGCATGGACTTGAATATTGCCACCCAGTAATTGAATGGCATTGCCATAGATCGCTTGCTCGAAACCACCGATCAGCCCATCATAAAAGACCAGCAGAGACATCGTCACCCCCATGCCGATGGCGATCAGAAATGTTTTGCGGCGTTGTCGCCACACGTTTCGCCAGGCGAGGCGTAGAAAAATATTCATACTAAATCTCCTTTTAGACCAAACTATTCATATCGCAACGCATCGACCACATTCATACCAGCCGCCTGACAGGCAGGGATGAAGGCAGCAAACACGCCGAATAACAAACCAATCGCTATTGCCGTCAAAATTCCGCTCAAGGGGAAGGTGTAGCCCAAGGGGAAGATACCTTCCATCGAAACGACAAGCACATAGCCGAGATACAAGCCGCCTAAAATTCCAAAAGCCGTGCCAATGGCAGATAACAGCA
>JAFLCF010000028.1 GCA_017303735.1 Anaerolineae bacterium | reverse complement strand
TCAGTTCCATTGTGGGGGGCCACCCTCTCAGGTCCCCTACCCGTCGTCGCCTTGGTGAGCCGTTACCTCACCAACTAGCTGATGGGACGCAGATCCCTCCCAAAGCGCATTGCTGCTTTAGTTATCGCTTTCTAAAACCGATAACCACATGAGGTATTAGCAATCCTTTCGGACTGTTATCCCACACTTTGGGGCAGGTCATCCACGCGTTACTCACCCGTTCGCCACTAGGATACTCTCGTATTGCTACTCAAGCACCTCGTTCGACTTGCATGTATTAGGCACGCCGCCAGCGTTCATCCTGAGCCAGGATCAAACTCTCCGCAAAAAATTGACACTCTTGCGAGTGTGAAAGTCACGGAATTGACTGGTTCGTCATTTTTTGTTTCCTATCACTGTTCAGTTGTTAAGGTGCTTGCCATTTGAGCGAGCGATATTCTACTAGCTCTTATAACCGCCGTCAAGGTTTTTCACAGACTAAAATACCGATGCTTTTCTTTCGCATCGGTTCATCAGGCTGCAAAACTTAGCTGCTTTGTGTCTCTGATGGAAGACGGTTACTCAGTTGTCAATGATCTGTCTGGGAGACGAAATCTTTTTTATTACTGGCGAGAGGGAATTATATGCATCTGTAATGATTTGTCAATAGATTCAAGGGGTTTAAACCTTAAAAAATCGGACCAATTTTCAAGCGGATTCATTGAACCGTATCGCATATGACTCGATCAACATGACCGCATTCATTACACCATCTTCGCCTCGTATTGCTTGACCTGCTACCTGCGCACGCTCAAGAATATCTTTTGACTCAGCCTCAGCCATGGCATTCACCATCATCTCCATTGACAATTGATTCACGCGAATAGGTTTTGGTGCAACGCCGATGACATTGACTCTACTTCCCCAAAACGGTTGATCAGCCATAAATGGCACAACCACTTGTGGAATCCCCGCACGCAATGCAGCGGATGTTGTTCCAGCGCCGCCATGATGAATCAACATCTTGCATTTTGGCAGCAACCAATCATGTGGCGCAGACTCAAGATACAACAAATCACTCGTTGATTCACGTTTCGCACTCCCCCACCCTGACAAGATAATGCCGCGACAATTTGTTCGCTTCAATGATTCGCGAATAATCTCATCAACCTTTCGAGCGTTCTTATTGACCATGCTTCCAAATGAAATACAAACTGGTGACTTTCCCGATTTCAAGAATTCTTTTAATTCATTTGGTAGGACATATGAATTGTTATGAGGAAAGAAATAATATCCAGTGACATGTACGCGCGGACTCCAGTCGCTTGAGGGTGGGATAAGGCTTGGAGACCAGGCACACAGGATCGGGGTCCGGAGACGAGGCGGGGAATCTTTGAAGGGGGAATAAAGCTTTCGCGTGGGTAATCCCGCTCGGCGGCGGACTTGTTCAAATCCTAAAGAAGAAGTTAGTTCGGTAATTTTCAAAGAGGTGGTGTGAGTTAAGCGATTCAAAAAACGAAACCCAAGATTCGGTAAAGAGATGTTGGGATAATCGCCGGTGGGCGTGAACATGGGAAAGGTTTGGATGTGAATATCAGGGATGTTTTTCTCGCGGGCGAGGGTATGGGCGCCAACAGTGTGAGCGAACGTGTGGATGATAAGGTCTGCATCGCGGCAGGCTTCATCGGTTTGACGCATCATCTCTGCGCCGATATCCACTGCATGACTCATCAACTCTTTCATGAGTTTGAAGAAGTTATAGCCAGCATCATTGAGGCGGCGACTGAGTTCTTCAGGGTCACCAGCGAGCGTAAAGAATGTGATGCCATGCTCTTCAACTAGACTCTTAAAACGCGCAGGCGCAGCGAGAATGACGTTATGTCCACGAGCCATCAAGCCGAGAGATAAAGGCAAAAAGGGTTGGACATCGCCGCGAGAGCCGAAGGTGAGAATGGTAATATTCACTTGATTATTTTATTATGAAAGGAGTTGATATGGACATTGGTATTTTACATCCGGGCGAGATGGGCGTTTCCATTGCAGCATCGGCAATCAACAACGGTCATCGGGTATTTTGGGTTCCATCTGGAAGAAGCCAAAAGACTCGCGAACGCGCACAAAAACACGGATTGCTCGAAACAGACTCATTGACGATGTTATGCAAAGACTGCGAAATTGTTTTCAGCGTCTGTCCGCCTCATGCTGCAGAGAAAGTGGGGAATTCGGTCATCCACGAAGGTTTCTCGGGATTATATCTAGACGCGAATGCCATTTCACCAAAGCGCACCCAGTTCATGGGAAACAGGATGAAATCAGCGGGAATCGACTTTATTGATGGCGGCATTATAGGCGGACCCGCATGGAAGCCAAAAAGCACCTGGCTGTATTTGTCCGGCGAAAAGGCGGGATCCATTGCTTCGATTTTCGCGAATGGCCCTTTGGAAACCAAAGTAATTGCGACAGAAGCAGGCAAAGCTTCTGCTCTGAAGATGTGTTATGCGGCATATTCCAAAGGAACGACCGCTTTGCTTTCTGCCATTCTTGCGGTTGCAGAGTCTAATAATGTAAGGGACGAGTTATATCAGCAATGGGACATGGATGAAGACGGTTTTTCAGAACAAGTCAACCATAGGGCTAGGCGGGTGACGGCAAAAGCGTGGAGGTTTGAGGGAGAAATGAGGGAAATCGCAGAAACGTTTGCAGAAGCAGGTTTGCCGGATGGGTTTCATAAGGCGGCGGGAGAAATTTATCACCGCATGAGAGGTTTCAAGGATAGCCATCAAGAACCAGAATTACATGATGTTTTGAAAGCATTACGTCCATAAAAAGACAGCCTCGAGAAATTCGAGGCTGTCTTTTTATTAGTTCATTTCATGCCTGCCTGCAAGCGCGCGCAGCAAGGTGTTTTGATCGGCGTATTCCAGGTCGCCGCCTACGGGCAGACCGCGCGCAAGGCGGGTGACTTTGACGCCCATCGGCTCAAGTTGTTGACGGAGATAAAGCGCGGTCGCGTCGCCTTCCATACTGGGATTGGTGGCGATGATGACCTCCCCCACTCCCCCACGTGCCACCCGCTCAGCAAGTTGCTTGATCTTTAAGTCATCAGGACCGATGCCTTCGATGGGAGATAAAACTCCCTGCAAGACGTGATACTTGCCTTGAAAGCCGCCAGTCCGTTCCAACGCGAGGACATCCAAGGCTTCTTCGACGACACAGATCAGAGACGAGTCGCGTTTTTGAGATTCGCAAATCTCACAGCGCTCGCGTCCTGCGTCGGTGATGTTGAAACATTCGGAGCAGAAGGCGGTGTTGGCTTTGAGATTCGCCAGCGCCGTGGACAGATCTTGTGCGACATCTTCGGAGGCGCGAAGCAGATAGAACGCCAGCCGCGAAGCGGACTTGGGTCCAATGCCGGGCAGGCGTTCGAGGGCGGTGACGAGGGATTGAATGGATTCAGGTAATAACATAATTAATTCCGTAGGGGCGAGGTGACCTCGCCCCTACAAAAGATTAAAACGGAAGCCCACCCGCCAGCGGACCCATCAACTTTTCCTGCAAGGCGCGTGACTCATCCAATGCCATGTTGACAGCGGACAAGACCATGTCTTGTAACATTTCGGCATCGGCGTCTTTGAGGAACTCGGGGGAAATCTCAACCGATTTGCATTTCTGGTCACCAGTCATGACGACTTTGATCGCTCCCCCACCCGCCGTTGCGGACACAGTCTCTTCGGCAAGTTTCGCCTGCGCTTCTTCCATTTGCTTTTGCATTCGCTGCAATTGCTGCATCATTCCGCCCTGTCCGCCCATGGCGGGTCCTTTGTTAAATCCTTTTGCCATAATTAAACCTCGTTATTTGATATTCGATACTCGATATTCGGACTCGATGTTCGAGTATCGAATATCGTATTTTCCTATTCATCCATATCAACAATTTCCCCACCTTGTTGAATCGCGGCGGCGACCATGCCATCTTGCGCGACATGGGCGGGGAGTTTGCCTTTGGCGTTGGTGACCACACAGCGTACAGACAAGTCCACGTGGAAGTGATCTTTGATGAGGCGCTGGATGGTTTCGATCTGGTCAGGTTTGTTGAGTTTCTCCACGAGCACGTCGCTTGCCATGCCGAGGATGAGGGTCTTGCCTTGCACGTCGATCATCTTGACCGAGTTCATCAACGCGCCGAGTGTATTTTTATCTTTAGGAAGCGTGTTGATGAGCGGCTTCCAGGCTTTGACGATGTCGTTGGAATTGATGGCTGGGGCTTCTACGACAGGTTGCGGCTCTTTCTTAACCTCAGGCTTGGATTCTGCTACGGGAGCTGATACAGGCTGAGGCTTGGTTCGAGGCGCAACAGCGACTTGGGCAATTTCGGCTGGAGCGTCGATCACTTCTGCGAGGGCGAGTTCCAGACTCAAAGAGGGCTGCCAGCCGCCGCGTAAATCCGTTGCCGCATTGTTGAAGATTTTCATCATGCGCAAAACATCGGAGGTGTTGAAGGCTTTGGCGTGCGCTTCCATTTGAGTTTTGACTTCACGCGTGGCTTCGACCTGCTCGGCGTTGCCCATTTGAATGAGCATCAGCCCGCGAGTGTATTCGACGAGTTGACGCGCCAGCGAACGCGGATCGGCGCCCGAGTCGAGCGCTTTGTGAATGGTCTCAAGTCCGCGCGCGGGTTGATGGTCGAGGATGGAGTTGATGACATCGAGCACGGTCTGACTGGTTGCCGTGCCGAGAACTTGCTGCGCAATGTGAAGCGTAATCTTCGCGCCCGTGGAAGAAAGCTGGTCGAGGAGAGATTGCGCGTCGCGCATGCCCCCCGCTGACTGACGGGCAATGAGTGTGAGGGCTTCTTCGTCGGCTTGGATGTTTTCGGTTGCGGCGATCTCTTTGAGATTTTTGACGATCTCGTCGATGGGCACACGACGAAACTCATGTCGTTGGCAACGAGATAAAACCGTGGCGGGGATCTTGTGAATTTCGGTAGTGGCTAAAACAAAGATGGCATGTGGAGGCGGCTCTTCGAGCGTTTTGAGCAGGGCATTGAACGCGCCGCCTGAGAGCATGTGAACTTCGTCGATGACATAGACTTTGTATTTGCCCTGCGACGGGGAGAAGTTGATCTTTTCGCGCAGGTCACGGACATCGTCCACGCCGTTGTTGGAGGCGGCGTCGATCTCGATCATGTCCATGAAGCGGTTTTCGTTGACGGCTTTGCAGTGTTCGCACTCGTTGCATGGACGTTTGGTGGGGTCTTCGTTGAGACAGTTGACCGCCTTCGCCAGCAAACGTGCGACGGTGGTCTTGCCCGTTCCGCGTGGACCCGCGAAGAGATAGGCGTGACCGACTCTGTCTGCTTTAATGGAGTTGGTCAGGGTTTGGATGACGTGGTCTTGTCCGATCACGGTATCCCATTGTTTCGGGCGGTACTTGCGGTAGAGGGCTTGGGTCATTTTAGGTTTCAGGTGGTTGTTAGAATGTTTGAATCATAGCACAAAATAATTCACGACAGCCATTTATGGGAGATTGGCTAGGATGAAATCGTCGAAAGAAATGTCAGTTTTGGTGGCTTGTTCGGCGCTCCAGATGAAGACCCCTGCCCTGCCTGAGGCATAGGTTGTATCGGTGACCGTGTCGATCAGTTGACCGTTCACAGAGAGAGTCAAAACGCCGTTCCCGCAGGCTGCTTCAACATGATAGGACGGCGCATTTGTTTCTATCAAATTGGAATAGCCCCATTGACCGTTGTTTGTGATGAAGTTTTCCAGCGTACCAGAGTCTACGCGGGCGATGGCGTATTGTCCGGCGGGTGTAATACCAAAATAATAGAAAGATTGACCGTCGGACTGCTGGTTACAGAACAAGCCAAACGCCGTGTATTGATCGGTATCGTTGTTAATGACGGTTGTTTCAAGATACACATCACGATAGGCAATGGAATTTGGTGAGCTCCACACAAACCAGTTACGCTTGGAAATGACCATGCGTAATGCTTCGTTGTCCAAATACACATAGCTGTTTTCATCGTCGACCACGCCCCAGGTTGTGCTTGACCCCGAAAAATTTTCCTGCAAAATGATTTCACCTGGAATGATTGAGGCTTGAGTTGGCGTTGAAGTTCGGTTGAAAAATTGCGAGGCGAGCCCAAGTCCGCCAAGTGCTGAGAAGGCGAGGCAGATCACAGCAATGCAGCCGATACCATAGCCGATCAAAGATCTTCCAGACTTGGACACTGCCTGGGTAGATGTAGCAGGCTTCTCTTGAGTCGGAAGCGCGGGTTTTAATCCTTTTTGTGAAATGTCTGGGGAAACATCCACGCCTTGTAATGCCTGTTTCCAGGCGGAGGCAAATTCGGCGACATTGGAAAAACGATCTTGTGTTTCCTTTGCCAATGCTTTGAGCAATACCTGTTCGATGGCTGGAGAAATCTCAGGGTTGACGAGCGAAGGCAAAGGCAGCGGTTCGCTAAGATGTTTGATAATTACGCCCAACGGAGTGTCAGCCACAAAGGGGACTTGCCCCGTAACCATCTCATACAACATGACGCCCAATGAGTAAATATCTGTCCGTTGGTCTATTGGCAGCGCAGATGCTTGTTCAGGGCTGATGTATGTGGGGGTTCCCATGACAGCGGAGGTCTGTGTGAGGCTTGGTGATGCACTTTCGAGGATCTTGGCGATCCCAAAATCGGTGAGGAATAGATTCCCATTTGCGTCTACGAGAACATTGGCTGGTTTGAGGTCGCGATGAACGACGCCTTGGGCATGTGCATACCCCAGCGCTCCGGCAAGTTGAATAAAGATGTTATTTACTTCGTCCAGTGAAAGTGTTTCTGAAAGCAATTTGTCTTTCAATGTCCCCGTATCAAGATAGCGCATGGCAAAATATACGATCCCATTTTCTTCGCCATAGTCGAATACCGGCAGGATGTGCGGATGTTCAAGTCTGGCAATGATGCGGGCTTCCTGCTGGAAGCGTTGGACGAACTCATCATTTTTTGCCAATTCCAATGGGAGAACCTTGATCGCCACATGACGATCCATGGAGGCTTGATACGCCTTATAAACAGTTGCCATGCCCCCTTCCCCCACCTGCTCAATAATGCGATATGCGCCGAGCATTTGTCCGGGTTGAAGTTGTTCCATTTTATGCTCCTGATACCAATAATCTACGGAACGCGATAAACAGCCCTCAAATTGCCTTGCGAATCAAAAAGACGTGCTTCTTCCCCTGAACTCCAAACGGCTTCGCCTATGCCCCAGTACAGGTCAATGACGGTATCTGTACCGACGATTGTGTGAACTTGAACGGCTCCATTGGGGTACAAAGTGACTTTAGGGAAGGTAAAGGTATTGCCGTCGTCATCCTTAAGCTGCCACGAGGTTAGGTCAAGTTGCCCTTCCCCATCAAATTTTATGATAACCACTTCAGAAGCCAATACACCAGACCCAACTACACTACTGATCTTTACGGGGATATCTGTTTGCAAATCGGTATTAGATGCCAAAGCTGGATCGATACCACTGACAGGAGCCGCCTGCTGGATCGCGGCAGGCTGGCTGACGGCGCGATAATTGCGGTCGTACCAAAACAGGATTCCACCCGTGACGCTCGCCGAGACGAAGACGTTCAATAGCAGATATTGGATGAGTTTTCGGCGATCCATCGTGTTCGAATCATAGCACAGAAACCATCCGGGTGAAATTAAAATATCCTGCACCCTCTCGAATGCAGGATATAAATCGTCTCGAAGAATGCTATGGTAGTTTCTTCATTACAAAATCATCAAAGGAAACATTGGTGACCATACCAGGCGTTTCTCCGCTCCACGCAAAAACCGCCACCTGCCCCTGTACATGAGTAGTATCGTTCGCTGAAGCGATCTCCTGCCCATCCACGTACAAAGTGAGCCTGCCGTTACCACAATCTGCGCTGATACGATAGGAAGATGCATTCAAGGCAATCAAGTCTGAGTCTGCCCATTGGTCATTGTTCGTGAGGAAAACATCCTGTTCGCCCTCCTTCGCCACGGCAATCGCATATCGCCCACTAGGAGTCATGGCAAGATAGTGAAAATCGCTCCCTGACGACATGTTACAAATGAACCCGAATGCAGTTGTGGAGTCTGTGCCGTTATTGATCACTGTTGTTTCCATGTGGATATTCTCATACACCGCGTTATTGGGTGTACTCCATGCAAAAAAGTTTTCAGTAAACACTATGAAATTTAAAGCCCCATTGATATATTCAACTGCACTGTCCGTATCGGTACCAGTACCCCACTGCTTGGACGAAAAGTCGTCGCTCAGGATGATGTCCGCTTCATCTTCGTTTGCAGGAGCCGTGAAATAGATGAAAGGCGGGTTTTCGTCAACCGGTGCCCCGCCTGTTACTGTCTGACAGGCAAGCGCGGCAATGCCAAGCATGGATATTGCAAAATAAACTCTGATGGTCTTCTCCATCGAACTCTCCTTTGGTTATAAAGTAGCTCACATTTTATTGAGGGCGGGTGAAACAACACAACCATCGGACATAGGTTGGGTTATTTTTCCTACTTCCTCATCGACAACGCCACCCAATCTTTCATTTGACGAACTTCGCCTCTTTTCAACCCCTTGGCTTGACCAGCCTCTATGACACTTTCTGCCTGGTGATCCAAAATCCCACTTAAGATGATCTCTCCATTGGACTCAATCAAGTCTGCCAGCCCTGCATCAAAGAGACGGATGAGCACCGGCGCGAGGATATTCGCCACCACCAGCGGCGCGGACTTGAACGCGAACTGCCCCGCCAGCACCTCGGTCACCGAACCCTGCCCGAGCAAAAGTTCCTCCCCCACCTCATTGACACCCGCGTTCTCGCGCGAGTTTCTGACAGACTCAATGTCAATGTCCACGCCGAGGACGGTCTTTGCGCCAAGTTTGAGCGCGGCGATAGAGAGAATGCCAGAGCCGCAGCCAACATCGATAACTCGATAATCGATATTCGATGATTGGGTTTCGATGTTCGAGTATCGATTATCGAAATGTCGCTCCATGAGTTCGAGACACAACTGTGTGGTGGGATGTGTGCCCGTGCCGAACGCCATGCCGGGATCGATCTTGATTGGGATTCGTTTGGGATCTGGGTTGTCTAACCATGCAGGCAGGATGAGGAGTCCCTCACCGATGAGAATCGGCTTGTAGTGTTGTTTCCAGGCTTCCATCCAGTTTTGATCCGCGATCTGTTTGTAAGTGGGATTCGGTACCGGCGTGATCATCCCCAAGTAGAAAAGCGACTCTTCGAGTTTCTGTCGCGTCTCTTCGAGTTGATCGTTCACCTCCAAATAGGCGCGGACGGTGATGGGACCGGTTGCAGTCCCTTCGTCTTCATCGTTCACAAAACGCACACCCTGTTCGGTCATCACGCCGTTGGGCGCAAAACGCGCCAGCACATCGGCAACAGATTCGGCGAGCTCGCCGTTGACGGTCAAAGAAACTTCAAGCCAGTTCATGTTTATCTCCAAATTAAATGTCCAACGGTTCGACCCAGCCAAACCGCGAGTAGTCCGATTATTACATTTGCACCAACATTTGCGACGGCATTCATGACAAAGTCTTGTCGTATCAAGTTGACCGTGTCATTGCCAAAGGATGAAAAGGTGGTGAAGCCGCCCAAGACGCCGATCACCAGAAAGGCACGTGACTCATTTGAGAAGGTGCCATATTTATCACCAAACTGCGCCAGCAGACCAATGATAAAGCAGCCAATAACATTGACCGCCAATGTACCGAAGGGAAAGTCCATTCGATTGGCAGATTGCTGCACATATCCGCTGACTAAATAACGCAAGACCGAGCCGATAAATCCGCCCGCGCCGACGAGAAGAATGTTTGTCATAGTTCCTTTTGAGAAAACTCGGTGGTTAAGGAGCCCTGCGCTCTTTGCAGGGCGTATCGAAACCACCTGTTTTCAAAAACACTCACCATCTGTTGGTTTCGATACTGCGGACGAACACCGCCTACTCAACCAACGGCGTTATAAATTTCTTTCGCTGCCCAACGGATCAAATCTTTTTCCGCGAACAACATGATGGGCAAGTCATTCACATCGAAGTATTTCATCTCCGAAATCTCATGAGACGGTTTGAATTCGCCGCCCGTTATTTTACACAGATACGTGATTCCGAGATGTGGAAATTCCCTCGCACTCGCCACTCTCAAAAGCCGAACCACTTCAATCTGCATCCCAGTTTCCTCTTGAAATTCACGAACAACTGCTTCAGTAGGTTGCTCCTTATATTCGAGCGCCCCGCCGGGAATCCCCCACTCATACTTTCGGTAGGTGTGTTTAAAAAGCAACACCCTTCCTTTCTCGTCGAAGATCAACGAAGAAACACCTGCATTGAATTTCGGCTGGACAAGTCGAGTCACAACGACATGTACCCACATCGGGAGCAAGCGCCAGAGGCGGAATAGAGGTTTAAGCATAGGCGAGTCATTATAAACGACGGCGGACGGCAGGCCGCCCATCCTCATCTGCCGTCAAAACAAAAGCGAGCGGACTCTCATCCACTCGCTTCTCATTACTTGTCACTTTCCACTCACCACTTTCCACTATCCCCCGAACGCATCATTCAACCAATCCAGAAAGCCCTTTTCCTGCGGCTTGACCGTCGTTCCCAAACTCTCCGCCAATTTCTCAAAGAGTTCTTTTTGTTCCTTCGACAACTTGGTTGGGACCGCCACATTCACGATCACGATCTGGTCGCCGCGCTGATTCTTACTGCGGACATGCGGCACGCCCTTGCCGCGTAAATGGAAAATCTTGCCCGGCTGTGTTCCAGAAGGGATTTTCAATTTATCTTCGCCATCCAAGGTTGGCACAGTCACTTCCGCGCCCAAAACCGCTTGAGCGATGTTGATATCAAGATTTAAGATCACGTCCTGATCGCGGCGTTTGAAGAACTGATGCGGCTTCACATCCAACACGAGGAACAAACTGCCTTGCGGACCGCCATTCTCGCCCGGCGCGCCTTCCCCATTCAAACGGATCTGTGTGCCCACGTCCACGCCTGCGGGAATTTGCACCTTCTTCTTGACCTTCTTACGTTCCAAGCCGCTGCCGCGACAAGTGGTACACGGAGAAGCAATCGTCTCACCGCGACCGTTACAAGTTGGGCATGGAGCCGTCTGCACCATCTGGCCTAAAAAGGTCTGACGCACCTGACGTACCTCGCCCTGTCCATTACAGGTTGAACATCTTAACGGAGTTGTCCCCGGCTCGGCACCCTTGCCGCTACAACGTGAGCAAGTCTCATCTCGTGAAAACTCGATCTCTTTCTCAACACCGAAGACCGCCTCCTCAAAGGTAAGCGAAACCTGCATTTGTAGATCCCGCCCACGGCGCGGAGAACGGCGCGAACGTCCGCCACCGGTTGAGAATCCAAATCCATTGAACAGATCCTCAAAGATATCGCCGAAGCCAGAGAAATCCTGATAGCCCTGCCCGCCTGCACCGCTGACACCTGCCTTGCCAAAGCGATCATAGCGCGCGCGCTTCTCAGAATCCGAAAGCACACCATACGCCTCGTTGATCTCTTTGAACTTCTCCTCGGCGTGAGGTTCTTTATTTACATCAGGATGATACTGACGCGCAAGTTTACGGAACGCGGCTTTGATCTCGTCATCGCTCGCGCCCTTGCCCACGCCCAGAATATCGTAATAATCGCTGCTCATAAGTCAAAGGTCAAAAGTCAAAGGTCTTCGACGTTCGACCTTTGACTTTTGACGTTCTTATTCCTTCACTTCCCCATCCACCACATCAGGTCCAGCATCGGATGAAGGACCCGCTTCGCCCCCCGCCGACGGCTGACCCTGCTCATAGACGCTGGCACCGATCTTTTGGATGGTCTGCCCCAAGGCTTCGACTGCGGCTTTGATCTTCTCTACATCTTCGCTTTTCGCCGCTTCCTTGACCTCGGCACTCTTCGCCTCGACCTCAGCCTTGATCTCCGCCGGAACCTTATCGCCCAAGTCGCGCAACGCCTTCTCACCCGCATAGACGGTGTTATCGGCATTGTTACGCGCTTCGATCAAATCTTTGCGCTTGCGATCTTCCTCGGCATGAGCCTCGGCATCCTTGCGCATCTTTTCAATTTCGGCTTCGTTCAAACCAGAAGAAGCCGTGATCGTAATGTGCTGACTCTTGCCCGTCGCCTTATCCTGTGCGCTGACTTTGAGAATACCATTCGCATCCACATCGAAGGTCACTTCGATCTGTGGAACGCCGCGCGGAGCGGGTGGAATGCCATCGAGAATGAACTTGCCCAGCGACTTGTTATCGTTCGCCATTGGGCGTTCGCCCTGCAAGACATGGATCTCAACTTGAGTCTGGCTATCTGCCGCAGTGGAGAAGACCTGTGACCGGCGGGTCGGGATGGTAGTGTTGCGTTCGATCTGAGCCGTAGCCACGCCGCCGAGGGTTTCAATGGCGAGAGTCAACGGAGTCACATCGAGCAGAAGAATATCCTTCACTTCCCCACCGAGCACGCCGCCTTGGATCGCTGCACCGATCGCCACGACTTCATCGGGGTTCACGCCCTTGTGAGGGTCTTTGCCAAAGAACGCGCGTACGCGGTCTTGAATGGCGGGCATACGGGTCATACCGCCGACGAGCACCACTTCGTTGATGTCGCCCGCGTTCAAACCAGCATCCGCAAGCGCCTGCTTGACCGGTGCAATCGTGCGGTCAACGAGGTCAGCCACCAACTGTTCAAGCTTGGCGCGGGTAATGGTCATCACCAAGTGCTTGGGACCACTCGCATCCGCGGTGAGATACGGCAGGTTGATCTCGGTCTGCATCACAGTCGAGAGTTCGATCTTCGCCTTTTCGGCGGCTTCCTTCAAACGTTGAAGCGCCTGACGGTCATTGTGCAGGTCAATGCCATTGTCCTTTTTGAACTCGGCAATGAGGTAATCCATAATGCGCAGGTCAAAGTCATCGCCACCTAGGAAAGTATCGCCGCTCGTAGCGCGGACTTGGAACACACCATCACCCACATCCAAAATGGACACATCGAACGTACCGCCGCCGAGGTCATACACAATGATGACTTCGTTCTTCTTCTTGTCCAAGCCATACGCCAGTGAAGAAGCCGTCGGTTCGTTGATGATACGCAGCACTTCCAAACCTGCGATCTTGCCCGCATCTTTGGTGGCATTACGCTGGGCATCGTTGAAGTAAGCAGGTACAGTGATCACCGCCTGGGTGATCGTCTCGCCTAAATACGCCTCAGCATCTGCCTTGATCTTTGCAAGGATCATCGCCGAAATTTCAGGAGCGGAATAATCCTTGCCGCCCAGTTCCACACGCACATCTCCATTTGCTGCTTCATTCACAGCATAGGGCACGCGCTTCTTGGTGCGTTCAACTTCGGCGTCGCCAGCCTTGCGCCCCATAAAACGCTTCACTGAAAAGATCGTATTGGTCGGGTTGGTGATCGCCTGATTGCGCGCCACACGTCCTACCAAACGCTCGTTGTTCTTGTTCATCGCCACCACAGAAGGAACCAAGCGCTCCCCTTCCGCCGATGGGATCACGATCGGTTCACCGCCTTGCATCACCGCCGCGACTGAGTTTGTTGTGCCTAAGTCAATTCCAATGATTTTCGCCATAATTAAGTTCTCCAGTGTCTCTGTATTTCTTTGTCCGTGTTCCAGTTCTCCGGTGTTTCGGTGTCACGATTCACAGCATCACTTACGATACTGGAACACTTGACACGTGAACACGAAATCACTGGGCAACTCTCACCAACGCCGGGCGGATCACACGTTCACCGATCACATAACCGTTCTGCACCACATCGATCACATGTCCGCTTTCCACTTCATTAGACGGTTCATGCGAGATGGCTTCATGGAAGTTGGGGTCGAACGCCGCGCCCTTCGCTTCGATCTTCTTCACGTTCTCCATGTCCAAAATATTTTGGAACTTGCGTGCCACCAACTCAATGCCGTTTGCCCAGGCATCGTCGGCAGGGCGGTTTTGCAAAGCGCGTTCCAGGTCATCGAGCACGGGCAGCACCTTCTTGATGATGTCGCCTTTGGTTGAAGCCTTGAATGACTCATTATCACGCTCCACGCGCTTGCGGAAATTCTGGAACTCCGCCTGAGACCTCGCCCACCCATCCTTATATTCGACGATTTTTGCCTCAGCCTCTTTCAACTGCTGGATCAACGCCTCACGCTCCGCGTCGACGGGAGCCTGCTCGGTCGTCTCAGCCTTTGATTCCGCTGCGGCTTGAGTCTCTTCGATCTCTTCGTTCTTGTTCACTTCTTCTGCCATAAATATCACTTCCGTTTGACGATTTTATGTCATCCCTTCGGGATTTATTTTTCTCTACTTTATTTTCTATAATCATTTCATCCCTTCGGGATTGAAATGCAATTTATGTTTCCAAATTCGTTGTATCGTATTCCTCGTTTATGGCAGGTTGAAGACCTGCCCTACAACAACCCCGATGGGGTGGAATTTTTATAGCCTCAAACGTAATCAAATCCCGAACCCCGCAGGGGTGACATAGAATTTATTCGCCTGAGATGTTATCGTTCACCAAATCACTCAACAACCCAGCCACGAATCTCACGGTGGGAATTGTCCGCGAGTATGCCATGCGCATGGGACCCAGCACACCCAACGCACCGGTCGCCATACCGGGGACTCCGTAGCGGGCGATAACCAGACTGCACTGACGCAGATCATCGTATTCGCCTTCGCCGCCGATGAGCACCTGTAACGCACCAACATTGCTATTGCTGGTCGTCTTCGTCAGCAAGTCTTGCAGGGTGGCAGGTTCTTCAAAAATTTTCAACGCCCGCCGCGGACCATCCACCTCGGAGAATTCGGGTTCACCCAAAATGTTGGTCAAGCCGTCAGTATAAATTTCACCGGACGATTTGTCGGTCAGGCGGCGCATGTCTTGCAATATGAGCAGGAGGATATCCTGATCGAGCGGGTCGGGGCGAACTGTCAGCGTGGAAATGGCTTGGGCGGTCTGACCAGCTAAAAGTCCATTAAGACGCGTTGCTGTTCCGCTGAGTCGTTCTTGAGCGACAGGTTCCGCCAGAGTCAGAATCTGCTGTGACACTTCCCCACCGAGCATCACCAAGACCATGAGGACTTGCCTGCCCTGAGTGGAGATCAGTTCCACATGCTTGAATTTCGATGTTTCCACATGCGGCGCGGCGACAACTGAAACGCCTTGTGACTGACTCGCGAGGATGGACGCCGCGAGGGTCATCCATTGGTCGAGTTCTGGGCGTGATTGATAGAACTGGTGCGAGATGGTGTGCTGAACGGTTTCGGGCAGTTCGGCGCTGTGCATCATCTCGCTGACGAAGTAGCGGTAGCCTTCTTCGGTAGGCACGCGTCCGGCTGAGGTATGCGGTTGACGCAGGTAGCCCATTTCGGTCAACGCCGCCATCTCATTACGAATGGTCGCCGACGACAGGTTGATGTGGTAATGCTCCGCCAACCGCTTCGAGCCAATCGGCTGGGCAGTATCGATGTAATCACGGATGATTAACATCAGGAGGGTTTTCTGTCGTTCGGTGAGGTTCGGCATATTCAAAAATTTAGCACTCCATTCTTGCGAGTGCCAGTTTGTGAGGAGATAATAATATCAGCCGGGTATGGAGGCGTCAATAAGAGGAGTGTAAGAATTCATAAGAAAAACTCCCGCTTGTGCGGGAGTTTTCATTTACGGAATTTGAATTACGGGACGCCATGCTGGGTGGAAATCTTGGGCGGGGTCTGTGGAGAGGCGTATTCGGTTCCCGCCAGAAACGGTCATATAGAAAACATCCATGTTTCCTGCTTCCCCTACACCCTCATAGGCAAGATAAAACCCATCGGGTGAATAATCAATATTTTCGATGAAGGTAATATTGATCTGCAACTTCAGCCCTTGTTCCACTGTGCGTTCCGTGGCAGAAGTGCTCATCAGGTAGGGGTTGCAGAATACTGCCGCACAACGTTGATTGAAGATGATGAGGTCATTTTTTGGCGACCAGGCAGGTGCATAATCTGTATATTGAACACCACTGCGAATGATCTGTTTTTGATCACTTCCATCTGCATTCATCATCCAGATCTGATACACACCAACACGTTTTGTGACGTACGCCAACTGAGAGGCATCTGGTGACCATGCCGGCATGCGAGACTCAACTAATGCTGCGCCATCTGTCAGTTGGTTCACTTTGGTCGGGTCATCTACTTCGATGGTAAATATCTCCATCTGCCCGGTACGCAGGGAGGTAAAAGCGATCAATTTTCCATCTGGCGACCAGGCTGGGTCAAAATTCCCGCCGGGAGATGCATCCAATGTGGTGAGCCCGGTGCCGTCTCCATTAACCAAATATAGGCTTGCATTGAAGTAAATATCTTCATTGCCACGGCAGGGAGAAATGAAAACCAAACGTTGACCATCAGGAGACCAGGAAGGCTGACAAGCACCATTTTGAATATTCGTCACCTGAAATGCGTTTTCGCCGTTGAGGTCAGCCAAAAAGATTTGCGGGTCGCCTGTGCGGCTGGAAGCAAAGGCAATTTGCCCAGCCCCGCCGCCCGCAGACACGGTTGGCGCCGGCGCAGCCACCGTGGAATCAGATCCTGGTGTTAGAGATGCTACGACAAGGGTTGGGGTAGTTGTAAATGTTGGCGTAATCGTAAAAGTAGGTTTGGGTGTGACAGTAGCCGTTGCCTCAGGAGTTGCAGTGAAGGTGGGCAATGGAGTCTGAGTAATGGTAGCCGTGGCAGGCGGGAATATAAGAGGCGCCATACCGCGGATATTTGCCGGTAAAACTCCCGGGACAAAATACAACACACCGCCGATGATCAACAACAGGATTAATGAGGTAAAGCCAAAGCGTATTAACGCAGATCGACGCTTACGTGCGCGTTCTTTTTGTTTTTTCAGAGGGGAGACGAATGGCTGGTCTTCGTGTGAGTTCGCTGAAACCGAAGGCACAGGACCCAACGGTTTTTTTGCTTTGCCGCCATTGCCATTAAGGGGAGCCCCTTCATCCACAATCGTATTGTGAGGTTCTGGAGAGACAGGCGCAATTTCTGGCGGGGCAACTTTGTAAGAACCAGGAGCCTGCTGAGTAAAAGACTTGGAAGAAAGCAGGCTTGTTTTGAATTCCTCTGCGGTTTGAAAGCGGTCACTCGGGTCAACCGACATGGCTTTTTCAATGGTGGCAGCCAGTTTGCGAGAAACTTTTGAATTCCTCTTTCGCAAAGGGGTCAATTCTGCATTGTCCATTGCGCGTGCCAGACCATCTTCTGGAATGATGCCAGTAAGTGCAGCATACAGGGTGGCACCCAAAGAGTAGATGTCTGTACGCGGGTCGGTACGAGCAGTGCCATACTGTTCTGGGGGTGAATAACCGGGGGTCATGGCACGTGCGCCGGTGGTCGTCGCCTGGCTTGCACTTTGATACACCTTAGCAAGACCAAAATCCACCAGATAGATATGACCATCTGGTGAGATCTTTACATTGCCGGGCTTGATATCGCGATGCAGAATAGGAGGTTTACGGGTGTGCAGATAGGCGAGCGCATCACACATGGCAGCGCCAATATGGACAGCATCATCCTCATCAAGCATGCCGAGGCGTTCCATGCGATAACGCAGGTCTTCGCCTTCGATAAAGTCCATGACCAGATATTGGCCCAGATCGCCAAGCACAAAATGATCGGATACACGTGGAAGGTTCGGGTGGCGCAGGTTTGCCAGAATCACTGCTTCAAGCCGGAATTGACGGGCATATTCATCGGTCGTGAACAGGTTTTCCTTTAACGCCACAGAGGTTCCAAGGTTTTCATCAATAGCGCGATAAACAGACCCCATGCCGCCCTGCCCAAGGATGTCTACTATTCGATAGCGATTATGTATGAGTGTGCCTTTATCCAGCGTCATTGAAATCCATTCACCTGCATAAGTTGTGATTAAATTTGAACACGCGCATTATATCAGATAGGAAAGTTCCAGAATTGGGATAATCAACCTGTAGTTAAATTGAAATGTTGGAAGATTCGCGGCGCACCGCCCGATACCCACCACCCCACAAGTGTATAGCGCAGGAAGCGCAGGGAATATGAAATCAGGTCTTCACTGCGTGGGAAAATCGCTCCCAACCCCTGCCAGAGGATGAGGACCCCGATCAAACCGATGACGTAGCGAAGGGCACGCTTCCAAGCCGGACCTTGAGCCTGGTACCCGCCCAGTAAGTGGATCCACGCCGCACCCAACGACAACCCGAAGAACGTCCCGGCTGAGGTGAAGACACTTTCCAGGTTAATAGGATCAGGCTCGATACCGGAGCGAAGCGCGTTTATCATCCAATCTTCGGGCATTTTAAAATCGCCCTGCAAACTGGTCACTGTCACCCCTAAAGCCACAAAGATCATCGAAACCAAAAATGCGATTCCCACCTGCTGTTTAAAGGTCATGCCCAAAAGCCAGTGGACGGCGGCGTCCCAATAGCGCACATACGCCCACAACAAAATGCCGCCAAACAACCAACCGATAAGCACATCATGCGGGAAGTGTGAGCCAAGCACCAGCCGCGAAAAACCGATCATGAAAATCAGAATGGCGCAAACGACAGTTACCCAGCGTTGTTTTCGATAAAGGGCAATGATGCCCCAAACGCTCATGGAATTCTGCGCATGACCAGAAGGAATGCCAAATGACGTTTCGGGCCACCAAGGTTGGACGTGCGAACTCACCCAATATGGGCGTGGACCTGCAAAACCAACCTTGCCAATGAAGTTAAAGAAACTGCTTAACACGAGAATGAAACCAACTCGAATACCCAAGGCTGAATCGAGGCTCCAATAAATGAGGGGCAGAACAAGGAAGAAAAAATCTTCGGTGCCGAGCTGGCTGAAGAAATCCATAAGCGGAACAACACCCTCCCCCATTCGTTGAAGTGCGATCACAAGAGAGACACCAAAATCAATTAGCGTTTGCATCCAGTCCTCCAGTAGGGTTTTTAGTTCAATCCAATTGACGGTTCAATGCGACCCATTGTACACTCAATAAATGGAAACGAATCAGGAACGCACCTGGGATTTGCCCTCCAGTTCGATCATGCTGTTGGTGATCTTATTTTCGGCATGGAGACTGCAAACCGCAGACTGGGCAGAAGGGTTGGGGCAGATCCGCAATGTGGCGCTCCTGGGGTTTGGAGTGGGGCTCGCACTGGGATACAGCCGCTTTCAACGACGGGGCGTGATCTTGCTTGCGTTTGCCTACATGGTGGCGTTTCTCACCTGGCAACTTTTGGGAGTGATCGAATTCGAAAGTGGAGCGTTCCATCTTTGGGATAAATTAGCAGTGCTCTTCAGCAGGCTGTTCACGGGTATGAATGAATTGCTTGCCGGGCGTGCAGTGAACGACCAGTTCTTTGTCGTGGCATTACTGTGCCTTCCCTATTGGTTTGCCAGCCTGTTCAGCGGATATCAACTGACACGCCATGCCAACTTTTTGGCGACGGTCTTGCCGAACGGCGTGCTGATGTTCTTCGTGCATATCTTTCATTACACATCACGCGACTACACCTGGATGTTCAGCGTGTATCTCTTCCTCGTGCTCCTGCTGCTAAGCCGCATGAAATTCCTGGCAGATCGCAAGAAGTGGGCACAGGCACGGGTGCAAGTTTCCAGCGAAAGCGGATTGGATATCACCAACACCACGATGACCGTTGCAACGGTGTTGATCCTGCTTGCGTGGGGCGTTCCATACATCTTGCCTGCCACGGCTGAAGGGAAGGAGTTTTGGCGTAACACGTACGGAGAGCTCTTCCCGCCGAACCGCTTTGAAAATGTCTTTGCATCCATTAATAAAGAGAAGCAGCCCAAGCCGCGCAACTTTTTAACCGAACTCGCTCTTGGCACTCGCATCCCACAAAGTGACTTGGTGGTCTTTCAGGTGTATGCGCCGGGCACTGCTGCTGAATATCCGCGTTTATATTGGCGCGGACAAGTCTATGACAAATATGAGGATGGACGCTGGCAGACCACGAGTGCCGATGAGGTCCGTCGAAGCCCTGCTCAGGGAGATATGGAAATTCCAGAAAGCGATATTCGCCGACGGCTGGGGTTTACCTTTGACATCATGACCGATGGGCAAACCGTCTTGTATACACCGGCACAGCCGGTTTGGGTTAATCATGACGCCATATTGCTTTACAACACAATCCCCGCATCCACTGATGATGAGTCTATTCTGGATGTGATGGCAATGCGTGCCTCTCCGGCACTTGAAAGAGGGGATTTGTATCGGGCAGGGGCGTTGCTTGCCAACCCAACCGTGCTTGAATTGCAAGAGGCGGGAGTGGACTACCCTGATTGGATCGAAGAAACTTACCTGCAATTGCCCGTGGATTTTTCACCGCGCATCCGTGAGCTGGCAGAACAGATCAGCGAACCCTACCAGACTCCTTATGAAAAAACGCTGGCGATCACAAATTACCTGCGCGCCGAGATCGAATACTCCGGCAATCTGGCTCTTCCCAATGAAACCACCGACCCATTGGAATATTTCCTTTTCGAAAGCAAGAAGGGGTTTTGTAATTACTACGCCAGCGCAGAGGTTCTGATGCTGCGCTCCATTGGAATCCCTGCACGGCTTGCAGTGGGATATGCCCAAGGCGAACCCAATTTACAGCAAAGCATTTACGTGGTGCGCGAACGTGACCAACACGCCTGGCCCGAGGTGTACTTCCCGGGGATCGGTTGGGTCGAGTTTGAGCCGACGGGGAATCAAGAGCAGTTGGAACGTCCGCAGGAACGGAATGAAGCGCCCGCTATTGCTCCATTCGTAAACCCGGTCGATCAGCAGCCATTTGAAGAAGAGGAACCACTGCCCATCCCTGAGCCGATCGTGGAGGAAACAGCTTCAGCGGCGGCTTGGCAAAATGGATTGGCAACTGCTCTCGCGTGGTTGGGAGGCGTGTTCTTCATCCTCTTGGGCATTTTCATTAAACGCCGAGTTGCGCCCACTGTAACTACAACCTCATTATTAAAACGCGTCATCGAACGCAGCGGTTGGACGCCCCCGCGCTGGTTGAACCGCTGGCTGGTTTTTGCAGGGCGCTCCCCCATCGAGCGGTACTTCCACAGTATCAACATTGGGTTGGCTTGGTTGAAACGACCCCAGCCTGCGCACATCACTGCCGGAGAACGGGCGTGGATATTGAAACATCTCATGCCATCTGCTGCGGATTCTATTGAAGCACTTTTGCACGAGCATCAGGCGCAGTTGTTCAGCGCACAGGGAGGCGATGAGAAGATCGCCCGCCGTGCCGCATGGGACATTCTTCCTAAAGTCTTGCAGAGACGTCTAAAAATCTTAATCTTGGGATACAATTACGCGGAGCTACAGGAAACTCCACGGTATCCCTTATGACCGATAACACAACCCGCCCCCGAACCATCCACGATCAGTTAAGTGCGCTTGCCGTCATCGCCGGAAAGATTCGCACAGAGGTCGATGCTGGAAAATTAAGATCCCCCAAAGATTCAGCCGAACAACTGCAATTCGTACAAAGCACCCTTGAGACGCTGGGCACGAAAATGGAAACCTTCCAGCGTGAACATGGCAACATGCTCGCGCTTGTTGAAACCGGGCAGGTTATCAATTCCTCGCTCGAGTTGGATGAAGTACTGCGCATCGTGATGGATAACATTGTGCGGCTCACCAAAGCCGAGCGCGGCTTCCTGATGCTTCGCAATGAAAATGGCGAAATGATCGCCCGCATCGCCCGCAACTGGGAAATGGAATCGATCAACGCGTCTGAAAAGAACGTGAGTCGCACCATCGTCCAACGCGTGATCGACACCGGCGAATCGGTCGTAACCACCAATGCCCAAGAAGACCAACGCTTCGTTGGGCAGGAAAGCATCGTTGCTTTCAACCTGCGCTCCATTCTATGTGTGCCGCTCAAAGTAAAGAATGAACTCATCGGCGTGATCTACGCCGATAACCGCATCCGCACGGGCATTTTTGCCGATACCGAAAAAGAGCTTTTGCAAGCCTTTGCAAACCAGGCAGCCATCGCCATTGACAATGCGCGTCTGTTCTCTTCTCTTAAAGGCACACTCGAAGAAGTGACCGCGCTAAAGAACCTGATGGACAACGTATTCGCGTCCATTGCCAGTGGTGTGATCACAGCTGATATTCAGGATAGGATCACGCTCGCCAACCGAGCCGCTGAAACCATTCTTGGTTCATCCACACAGGACATTGTCGGCTCGCAACTTAACGAGGCGCTTGCCTCTGTTTCCAGTGAGCTGGGTCCGCATCTGACAGAAGTCCGCGAGACCGACAAACCGATCGTCGATTTGGAAATCAGCCACAACCTTCCCAAACGCGGAAATGTAGACTGGCGTTTGAACCTCTCACCGCTCAAAGATGCGGGGCAAAAAACCCAGGGCGTGGCGATCGTTTTGGATGACCTGACAGAACGAAAGAAGTTGGAAGCGCAGCGCCGTCTGTTCGAACGCATGGTCTCTCCTGCCGTCATCGAACAACTCGACCCGAACAGTTTACAACTCGGCGGCAAACGCACCGAGATCACCGCCCTCTTTGCAGACATTCGTGGATTCACCACATTCAGTGAGAGCCTTGCGCCAGAAAAACTGGTCAGTGTCCTCAACTTATATCTCGCCGCCATGGCAGATGCCGTCCTCGCACAAGAAGGCACCGTAGATAAATTCATGGGCGACGCCATCATGGCGTGGTTCAACGCCCCCATCCCCCAGCCTGACCATACCTTACGCGCCGTAAAGACTGCCCTTGCCATTCGTGAATCAGTCGAAGGGTTATATAAGCAACTCGCCAGTGACTCACACCTTGCGTTTGGGGTAGGCATTCATGTCGGTGACGCGGTGCTGGGTTTAATTGGCACCGAGAAACGGCTTGAATACACCGCCATCAGCGACAGCGTCAACACTGCCAAGCGCATTCAGGAAAATTCGGCAAGGAATCAAATCCTCATTAGCAAAGATGCCTATGAACGAGTGAAAAAGCAAGTGGAAGCCAAACCACTTTCTGAAATGTCGGTAAAGGGAAAATCGAAGGCAGTGGATGTGTTGGAAGTGCTGGGACTGAAATAGTAATAAGTGAATAGTGAAACGTAAAAGGCTTCCGAAAATTCGGGAGCTTTTTGTTTTAACCGCCCGCCAACTCCACAAACCTCACCAAGCTCTCCATCCCTTTTTCTATCGGCTCGGTATCAATATATTCCCCCAGGGTATGCGCACCTCCGCCAGTGGTAACGCCCATAACCACAGCAGGAATATTTTTACTCAATGGAATGTTCGCATCCGTCGAACCAGTGGTCAGAGCAGCTTCGATGCCCTGCTCTTGCAAGCAACGTACCGCCAACTTCACCAGCGGATGATCCGCAGGAATAGCTCCCGCCGGGCGTTCGCCGATCACCTCTGCTTGAATTTTCACCCCTTCGTGATTCCAATGAAGGATGACATCCTCCACTTGCATAATCAATTTCGTCAGCGCCAGTGGATCTTCAGAGCGCAAATCCAATTCGCATTTGGCTTCCGCTGCCAATACATTCACACCCGTCCCGCCTTGAATGGTGCCGATGTTCATGGTCGTGCGCGGATCGCGCGGCAAACGGATCTGCGTCAACTGGGTGACCAGCGCCGCGAGTTCATGCACCGCCGATGGTTGACCGTAATCCGACCAGGAGTGACCACCGCGAGTCTTCGCTGCAATGCGATAGCGCCGCACACCAATCGCACGATGATAGACATGCCCAAGCGCCAAGCCTTCCAAAACAAAATACCCGATCACGTCCGCACCGAAACGCTCGACCACGCCGCGCATCCCGCGCAGGTCGCCCAGCCCTTCTTCGCCTACATTCGCCACAAACCAGAGATCATGCTTCAATTGAATCTTGCGTTCACGCAGCCCCCAAAGGATGCCAAACAACGCAGCCACCCCAATCGAATTATCCCCAATGCCGGGACCAAAGACCTTGCCCGCTTCTTCCTTGACTTGCAGCTTGGTCCCCGCCGGAAACACCGTGTCCAAGTGAGCAGATACGACCAACGCCTGCGCCTTTTTCGCCTTCCCCGGCAATCGCGCGTAGATGTTGCCCAGCGAATCCATTGAAACATCATCAAGTTTTTCGCGAACAAATAGATCTCGCACGAATTCACCACGCGGACCTTCTGCAAAGGTGGGAGCAGCGATCTGCTGAATTTGAATGGCAAGCTCAAGAACTTTTTGTGAGAGGGTCATATTAACTTCAATCGTAAATCAAAAATCGTCAATCGTAAACCTGTGCTGACGGTTCGTCTTTCGCTCACCGTGTCGAAGTATCGTTAAACTTCTCTTGCCATTTCTTTCAAAGCATGCAGGCGAGCTTCTGCCAGCCCGGGCATACCATCCAGGGGAGAAAAGGGTCCTGTCCCTTCGATCTTTAACGAAGCAGAGACACTCCCATGCATCGCAGCAAGAACAGGGTCACTTGTGCGTTGATAACCAGCGAGGAAACCGCCGCAGAACGCATCGCCAACTCCGGTCGGGTCAATGAGGCGGACGAGGTAGGCAGAAATCTCATATCGCCGCTTTTCCGCTGCATCATAAACGAATTGTCCAAGTGCGCCGCGTTTGATCACAATGATCTGCGGACCGTGGTCGCTGATTCGGCGTGCCATCTCCCATAGGTCATGAGTCTCACCCCAGAATAAACTGCGTATCTCATCTTCTGAGGGTAGAAAAGCCGTTACACCGCTGAGCACTACACGGAGTTCACGCCAAAAAGCGGGCTTCATATAGCCGGGTGCAGGGTCTAGGCTGATGAAGTGACTGGAACCGCCTTTGAATAGATTGACCATCTGACTCTGGCTGGTGAAATCGAAGGGGCAAAGATGGATATGGCTGATGTTGCGAAATTCTTTCGGCACATGCCGCGCAATAGGTGCAAGCGGGTCGGTTTCGCGCAGGTCTTTGACCGTTTCATCTTGGGGTTGATACCCAAGCAAGGATTTGGGAAAGGTCAATTCGCGGCGTGCAAAATGTGAAACCGGGTTGGTGGTACTGCGTTCGTTGACATCCGTGTAGGCAATAAAACTACGCATGTCCACACGGTCACGTTCGGGGTCGAGATAAATTCCGTTTGTATCAAGCCCGCGGTTGGCAAACTCTTGCAGCCATTCCCTTGGGTATGCCTGGTTGACCCGCGCGATCATCACAATGGAGGCATCCCAAACGGCAAGACCACCGATGGCATACAAAAGATTCCCACCGGGAGAATCAAGGCGGGCAACGCCGTTATTGGGCGGTAGAAGGTATTCGCGGGTAAGCTTGCCTGCAATGGCGAAAGTGGGAGTCATTGTTGTAAGTATAAAAGGAGACAGTCACTTTGGTAAGTGACTGTCTCCTTGATTTGGTCATTTTTTCATCCAGGCTGGTTTCTTCGCTGCCACCTTCTTGAACGTGGGACAGTCCTTTTGGTGTGCGCCGGGCAAATAGCCCGTAGACATGAGAAACTCGTTCACGATCTCGCCGCCGGTAAAGACAAAGGTTTTTTTGAACAACTTGGTCCACTCTTCTTTTGTGAGTGGATGATGCGCGTCTAACCAGTTTTTGAAGGAGCCGTATTCTTTTTGTAGCTCAAGAATCTTTTGTGCGTTGACGATGGCAGCATTGACCTTTAGCTTATTGCGAATAATGCCTTCGTCACTCAACAACCTCTCTCTGTCTGCTTCGGTGTACTTGGCAACTTTTTTGATATTGAATTTATGAAATGCCTTACGGAAGTTCTCTGCCCGTTTAAGGATCAATATCCACGAAAGCCCAGCTTGGTTGATCTCCAACACGAGCCTTTCGAACAGCTCATTGTCGTCATCAATAGGAAAACCATATTGGGTATCGTGATAGGTCTTGTTGAAGGTATCTTCAGGATGGGAATTGCAATAGTCGCAGTATGTAGTCATGATGGTGTTTTATTATTCCTGTTTGTTTTTGAGAAAATGAACGAAAAGCGTTCCTTAAAGTTCTTTGCAATGGTAGGAAATACGAAAAAAGCCAGACGAGCAGGTAAATGCCAGGATTTCACAGCAACTGTATTGACAAATTCACGTCGCGAAGGATTCCACTCGCTTTTATGGCTATATTCACCGCGCAAAAAATCAAACTCATGATACCCACCCGCAAAAACAGTTTGCATTAATAAATAAAGCAAAGATTTGCCCAATCCTTGCTTAGAGTAATTATGATCAAAGCTGGCGCGCCAATCTTCAAACCTACCGTTCATATTAAAGCCATACTCAAATGCAACTGGTTTGTCGTTTAGAAAGATAAAAGTTACTTCCATCCAACCGCGATCACGGATGAGTTGTAGTAATTCATAATGCATCGCACGCTCGGATTTTGATTCGTATTTATCCGTATAGGCACCATTTTCATTAATATGAAACATAGTCTCTAGATGTTCTTCCAGAATCTCCTCTCCTTTGTACCGCACAAAGCGAAAATCATATTCCTTCTTTACCTGACGAATACGTCGTTCGATATTCTGCATAGAATGCTTCGATAAGGATTTTAGATAGGCTTCCCATTCATTCGTAATAGAAACATACAAATGGGTGGTGTAACTTACATCAAGCTTCATACCCGCCTTATTGAACGTAGCATGAATGACTTGCAGCACAGTTTGATTCATGCCATATTCATGCAAATCGATCACATCCCAACGTGAACGGTTTGCCAAAACATACTCACAAATGGCTACGACAACTTCTGGTGCATCGTCTTTTACAAGGAAACCACTTTCATCCGCATTTGGGTAGCCCAAACTCCGTAAAACGCGAAAACGAATTCCATTTTTCCATTCATGCAAGAGCATCAAAGGCGCAATACCCACTACCTCATCATTTCGGTAAATGACTACAAGCCAAAGGGTGCCAATATTTTTGTAAGCCTTCCACCAAGCATACAACCATTCCCAGGTTAGGAATATGGATTTGGTTTTCTGCTCATCAAACAATGCCCTCCATGCATAACGGAGTTTATCAAAATCTTCAAGATTTTGATAATGTGTAGTTTTAATTTTCCCTAACATCCAAATATCCTTCTATTTTTAGAGCTTATATTCCATTATTGGCAAAATCCTCAGTGTGCCATCAACTTCAGTAGAAACTTCACCAACTTTATCCGCACCCACATGAGAATAAAACGATTCGGCATTGGGATCTGCTTCGATCTTCAATACAGAAGCGCCGCGTTTACGACTTCTTTCCAAAGCATGGATAAATAATTCTTTTCCGATACCCTTGCCCATATGTTCAGGAAAGACCCAGAGATTATCCAACCAGAGGGCATTCTCAGCTTCTTTCAAGGAGTAATATGCAACAGGTTTATCATTCAGAGTGGTGATCCAGGTTTCATGCCCGGAAATATACTCCGGTGTAATGGTCAGTAACGGCAGCCAAATCTGAATCCAATTCTCAGGGTAATTCCAATGTCGTTTAGCAGCGATCGTGATTTGTGTAAGTATGTCCGCATGCTCAGGCTGGGCAGGTAGGATTGAATGATAAGGCATCAGATGAATATCTATTTGTTCGTAGTAAAAGAGGTTTTAACCTACCACCCGAATCTCGCGCGGCATATCAGAAAGACTCTCTGCGCTATTCTCAGTGATGACCATGTTATCTTCAATTCGCACGCCGTTGCGATTGGTGAGGTAAATGCCCGGCTCAACGGTGTATGCCATACCCGGCTCCAAGATCTGCATATTGTCGCCGCGCATGTAGGGAGCTTCGTGTCCTTCCATGCCGATGCCATGACCGGTGCGATGAGTGAAGTATTTTCCATAGCCCACTTTTTCAATGACCTCACGCGCAGCTTTATCTACATTTGCACAAGGTACACCGGGTTTACCCGCAGCACGACCAGCAGCATTCGCTGCTTGCACGATCTGATGAATCTTCTGACATTCTTCATCCGCCTCCCCCACTGCGAAGGTGCGGGTCAGGTCTGAGATGTAGCCATCATATGCCGTGCCCCAATCGACGACGAGTAGGTCACCGGCTTGCAGTTTTCTATCGGTGGGAGAAGCATGTGGGTTCGCGGAGTTTGGTCCTGCAGAGACGATGGGCGCGAACGGCATTTCTGACTCTGAACCATGCTTCAACAATTGCATCACCAACTCAGAGGCAACTTCTCGTTCGGTCATTCCAATTTTGATCTGTTGAAGTGTTGCCTCTAATGCATCTTGAGCAATCTTTACTGCCATACGCATGGCATCCACTTCGGCTTTGTCTTTGCGCAGACGCAAGTCAGCGAGGACATCGCTTGCATCGGGGAAGTCCGCTTCGGGTGCGCCAGATTTGACGTGACGGAATTCGAGCAAACGCAGTTGACGCGGTTCGACTCCGATGCGCTTCCCATCCACACCGAGAGCTTGTGCGGCTTTTCTGAAAGCGTCATCCCACTCTGCGGGATTCTCGCCATAGGCAACGCCTTGCACTTTGTATGGAAACAAGTCCACTTTGGGGAGCTCGAGTTCAGGGAGGACAAGCACCGGATCTTTGCCGGGTGCAACAAATAAAACCACCGGGCGTTCCATGAGGTGGAAGTTCAGCCCGGTGAGATATTTCAGCGTAGGACCCGGATTCAGAATAACGGCATCCAGCTTTGAGTTTAAGAGAGAGGCGGTGAGTTTGTCGAGGCGGGGTTGAGTCATGCGTGTCTCCTAATCCTGTTTATGTTTGAATTTTGAGAAGAGATACGAACCCCAATCCACGATGAAGGGAAAATAGGATTCAAGAAATGCAGTGATATGGAACCACCACGGAATGACCAAACTTTTGCGCGGACGTTTAGCAACATCGACGACGCGTTTGGCAACATAGGTAGAGGTGAGACGAATGCCAAGGCTGGAACGCACCGATTGATAGGCTGAACTTTTACCGACATGCGAACCAAATTCGGTGGAGGCGGGACCGGGATAAATTCCGCTGACCTGAATACCGAGTGGAGCCAACTCACGCCGCAGGGCATTGTTGAAGGCTTTGAGCCCAAACTTGCTAGCAGAATAACTTGCAATAAGCGGCGGAGAGATAAGACCCGCAACCGAAATCATATTGATAATATGACCTTCGCCACGAGCGATCATATGCGGAAGTACCATGCGAGTGACTCGCATCGTGCCGATGAGATTCACTTTGATAAGCAGGTCAATGTCGCGGTCGGGTTCGTGTTCTTCGTACCAACTTACACGACCAATGCCCGCGTTATTGAAGAGAATGTCGATGCGGTCGTAGAGCTCGAGTGCGGTTTGCACCATGTTATCCACATCGTCTGGGTTGACGATATCCACCGGGATGGCGAGGGCTTCGCCACCCGCGTCTTGAATTTTGGCGGCAAGGCGCTGCAAGCGATCCAAGCGCCGCGCGGCGAGGATGACTTTGCCGCCTTCCTGCGCGAACAGCCAGGCGGCATCTTCGCCAAACCCGGAGGATGCGCCGGTGATGAGAACGACTTTATCTTTGAGAGGGATGGGATAGAAGTTCATGGTGGCGATATTGTAAAGCGAAACATCAAATTGGTGAAATCATAACTTCATTACATAAAAAGACTGCCGACCGCAGACGGTGGTCTGTGGTCGGCGGTCAACATTCTTGCTGTTGTGTTTACTCTTCGCCCTGCTCGTCTGGACGCTTCCTTGGCTTGGGTGGATCAATGACTTTGGTCTTCCCAAGGGCAATATCCAAAACATCATCCATATGCTTGACCGGAACGATCTTCATTTCGGACTTGGCTGTTTTGGGCAGATCGACCAAATCCTTGAGATTCTTTTCCGGCAGGATGACCGTCCTCAACCCGGCACGATGGGCAGCGAGGACTTTTTCGCGCACGCCGCCAATGGGCAGGACGCGTCCGCGCAGGGTGATCTCGCCGGTCATACCAACATGCTTGAGCACGGGGCGACCAGTCAGTGCGGAGATGATGGCGCTTGCCATTGTGATCCCTGCGGAGGGACCATCCTTCGGGATGCCCCCTTCGGGCATGTGGATGTGAATATCCATACGTTCGAACACATCCATATCAATTTTCAACACAGACGAGCGAGACTTGATGTAGGTCATCGCAGCTTGCGCGGATTCCTGCATCACCTCTCCCATCTGACCGGTCATCTGCAAGCCACCTTTGCCTTCGGTGATGGCGACTTCCACTGCCATGATCTCACCGCCGGTTTCTGTCCATGCCAGGCTGGTAGCGACGCCCACTTCGTCTGTCCGTTCGGCTTCGGATGGGAAGACTTGTTGAGGTCCAAGCAATTTCTCGATGCCTTCACCCACAATGGCGGTGGGATATTTCTTCCCTTCGGCTTTCAGGCGTGCAACTTTGCGGCAAATGCGGCTGATCTCACGTTCCAGTCCGCGCACACCGGCTTCATAGGTGTACTCGCGGATAACGCGCTGCATGGCAGACGCTTCAAAGGTCAAGCCGAGTTCGTCAATGCCGTTCTCTTCGATCTGGCGCGGAATAAGATAACGGTTGGCGATCTCGACCTTTTCTTCTTCGATATAACCGGGGAATTCGATCACTTCCATGCGGTCGAGCAAAGGCGCGGGGATATTGCTCAACGAGTTGGCAGTCGTCACGAACATGACCTTTGAAAGGTCGAAAGGCAGTTCGAGGTAGTGATCACTAAAGGCGTAGTTCTGTTCCGGGTCGAGCACTTCAAGCATCGCCGAAGCCGGGTCACCGCGAAAGTCGGAATACAGTTTGTCAATTTCATCCAGCATGAACAGCGGATTGGACGTGCCCGCCCGCTTCATCGTCTGAATGATGCGACCCGGCAACGCGCCGATGTACGTGCGGCGATGTCCGCGGATTTCGGCTTCGTCTCGCACGCCGCCAAGTGACACACGCACAAACTTGCGTCCAAGCGCATCCGCAATGGAACGACCCAGCGAGGTCTTGCCCACACCGGGAGGTCCGACGAAACAAAGGATGGGCTGGCGTTCTTTCTTCGGCTTGAGCGAACGCACAGCGATATATTCAAGGATGCGTTCTTTGGCTTTCTTCAAACCGAAATGATCGCGGTCGAGAATCTTTGCCGCGTTTTTCACATCAAGGTTATCTGCCGTGGGGTTGCTCCAAGGCAGATCAAGGATCCAATCGATGTAGGTGCGGATTATGCCGACTTCAGGCGCCATCGGCGGCATCTGGTTGAGGCGTTCCACTTCCTTCATCGCTACCTTGCGGACTTCATCCGGCAACGTCGCAGCTTCGACTCGTTTTTTCAAATCCACCGCATCACGCGTGAAGATATCGCCTTCGCCTAGTTCGGTTTGAATTTGTTTCATCTGCTCGCGCAGGTAATATTCACGCTGACTCTTATCCACTTCGTTCTGTACGCGAGTGTGAATCTCATCTTCGAGTTCAAGCACGTCCACTTCGGCGGCGAGCAGATTATTCAGTTGTGTGAGGCGTGCCTTGGGGTCAAGAATCATCAACAGACGCAGCTTGGCTTCATAGGTCAGACCCAGTGAGGTCGAGATCATATCCGCAAGCCAACCCGGCTCAGAAATGTTCAACGCAAAGACATGTGCTTCTTCGGGGATGGAACGATCCAATTGAATGCAACGTTCAAATTGATTCAAGACCGAACGCATCATGGCTTGGGTTTGTCTATCCGCCGATGTCGGCTCGTGAATGATTCGCGCACGCACACGGATGTATGGTTTAAGCCTCAGGAACTCGACAATTTCCAATCGACGGCGACCCTGCACGAGCGCGGAGTGAGAGCCGTCAGGCATATCCAGCAAACGCCCCACTGCCATCTCCACACCAATGGGCAGAAAATCTTCCGCGCCTGGGTCTTCCACATCCGGGTCGCGCTGGGTTAAACCAATAATGGTCTGTTCTTTTTCATGCGCTTCTTCCAACGCCAACAGTGAAGCCTCGCGACCAATAAAAATTGGCGAGACCATGCGCGGAAAAATGACCATATCCCGCAAAGGCAGCACAGCCGCTTCGATCAAGCCGTCGGCTTTCGGCTCCATGTTCGGGATTCGATACAGTTCCTCCGTCCGCTGCGAGAGCGTCAGATCAAAATCATCTTCATTCCAGGGTTGATTCATTCAACGTTTTCCATTCTCTCATCACTTCCGCGGTCACAAACATCGAACCAGCGGATA
>JAFLCF010000279.1 GCA_017303735.1 Anaerolineae bacterium | reverse complement strand
TAAGGGCGGCTCTGCCATCTCGTGGGAATTCATCACTGGTTTCCCACATGACGGCATGCGTGCAGGCGGCATTTTGCCTGCTATCATTGGCACACTCTATTTGACCATTGGGACTGCCATCTTCTCTGTTCCGCTGGGAATTGCAGCTGCCATTTATCTCTCTGAATATGCAAAAGATACCCCACTGACTCGTCTCATACGCCTGGCGATCATCAATCTGGCGGGCATCCCTTCGGTAGTATATGGATTGTTCGGCTTGGGCTTGTTCGTGCTCTTCCTGCAATTTGGCACCTCCATCCTCGCGGCTTCATTAACCCTCTCTATTATGACTCTGCCTGTCATCATCAGCACAGCAGAAGAAGCCTTGCGTTCCGTACCGCAATCCTTCCGCACAGTAAGCATCTCTCTCGGCGCCACCCGCTGGCAGACCATCCGCAAGATCGTTATAAAGGAAGCTCTGCCCGGCATCCTCACCGGAGTGATCCTCGGTTTAGAACGTGCCGCCGGAGAGACCGCCCCGATCCTCTTTACGGGTGCGGCGTTCTTCCTTCCACGCCTACCCGGCTCCCCTTTCGATGCGACCATGGCGCTGCCATATCATCTCTTCGTTATCTCCACCCAAGTGCCCGAAATGCCGATCCAAATTCAATATGGAACCGCACTTGTCTTACTTGTCTTTGTTTTAACTATGAACGTGATCGCCACCATCATCCGCTCACGGGCACGCGCAAAACGGCAGTGGTAATTATGACCATGGACGACGGACGATTGACGATGGATAATCACTATGCCTTATAAGTTTGAGCAATTAGACGTATGGAAATTATCTCTGGAATACATTGATTCAATTTATTCGCTGGCAGAGAAGTTACCCAAGAGTGAAGAATATAATTTGAAATCGCAGATCATCCGCGCAGCGACATCCATTTCACTGAATATTGCCGAAGGCTCAACAGGTCAATCGGACGCAGAGCAGGCTAGATTTCTAGGTTTCGCCATACGCTCCCTAATAGAAACGATAGCATGTCACCACATCATCCAACGCAGAGGCTATATTCAAGACCAAGTCATCCTGACAAAAATCTACGAAGACTCCCAAGTCCTTGCCAGAAAATTGCAATCGTTCCGAAAAACAGTAGCACCCTATCAAGTTCGGGAAGACCAATCCCCTTATGGAGAAGACGACCTACCGTAACCCATCCATCGTCCACGGTCAATCGTCCATCGTCTAATGAACAAAATCGAAATCGAAAACCTCTCCCTCCAATACGCCGATGGCGCGGAATCATTACGCAGCATCAGCATGGGCATCCGTCAGAATGCTGTGACCGTTCTCTTCGGTCCGGCAGGCGGCGGGAAGTCCACATTATTGCGCTGCCTGAATCGCCTCAACGACCTGACCGACATCCGCACCAGCGCCGGTCGCATCTTGATCGACGGTGAAAACATCCTCGACCCTAAAACGGACGTGATCGCCTTGCGCCGCAAAGTAGGCATGGTCTTTGCCCGTCCCGTCCCATTGCCAATGAGCATTCGCGAGAACATCACCTACGGCATGGAACTTGCTGGCGAAAAACGCCGTATTAAACTGGATGAAGCTGTTGAACGCAGCCTCAAACTCGCTGCGATTTGGGATGAAGTCAAAGATCGTCTCAACGACCCAGCCGTCGCCCTCTCTGGCGGACAGCAACAACGCGTCTGCCTTGCGCGTGTGCTTGCTCTGCAACCTGAGATCATCCTGCTCGATGAACCCACCTCCGGGCTTGACCCGATCTCAACTGGCAAAGTGGAAATGGCACTGCAAGAATTGAAAAAGAATTACACCGTCATCCTCGTACCCCACTCGGTGCAACAAGCCGCCCGCACCGCCGATCATGCTGCGTTCTTTTTGCAAGGCGAGCTCATCGAATACGATGAAGGCAAGACGATGTTCACAACGCCCAAGCAAAAGAAGACCGAAGATTACATTATGGGCAGGTTTGGTTAAACAAAGTGACAGTCACCTTAAAGGTGACTGTCACTTTTATATCTACCACACCCGTTCCAAATTCTCATTCTCCCCCACCTTACGCCCCACCTTCGCCATATCGATCCATTCTCCGTGGACCTTGACCCGCACCACATCCGCCGTGAAATCAGTACTCGTCCCATTGCCATTGCTAAAGAGATACGAACCCACTGCATAAATATCAGCAGGCACACCCAGCTTCTCAAACTTGCGGATCTTCTCTGGAGCAAACCCACCGGAGACTACGATCTTCACACTGTGACAAAATTCCTTCGCCGCCTCTTTCCAAGACGCAGGCAGGTCCCAACGTTCCCAAGCCGAATCCAACCCCGAGCGGACGTTGAACACCAGCCGCGGGTTGACTCCCAGATCTAATGCTGGCTCGCCAAGGGGCGTGACAGACACATCACGCAAGTTTCCGCCTGTATCCAAACGCACGCCATATAACTTATACTTTTCGGCTTCTTCTGTATTACCTGCATCCATCAACTCACGATATTTCGCGAACATCGCATCCAATGTCCGCAATGTATCGCGGACCGAGTCATTGTTAAAATCCACCAAGGCAATGCGCGGAATGCGGGCGGGCAAAATGTGTGAGAACTGCATCATCGCCTCTGCCGTGTCGCCGAGAAAAGAAGCGATCGCAGCATGAGCCACCGTCCCGCCGCCTGCGCCGCCCCACCAATCTCCCTGCGCATCGGTGGAAACAAAAGCACCTAACTCCTGTGCATGATCTTTATTGAAGCGCTGCAAGGCAATGTTGTAAGCATATCCATCAGCAGCCTGCACTTCATGCACATCAAAACGCGCCGGGAAGAACAAAACCGGTTTGCCTTTTGCAGCCACGAGTGTCTCATACACATTTGTGGCTACACGACTTGAACGAGTGAGAATCCCCAAAGTAGGCGTTTCCAACAATGCAAAATCGCGATAGCGTCCACGCACTTTGATGACCGGTTGGATTTTGCTCGGGTCGCCGTCATACTTCACCGTCGTACCATCCTGCACAGCCCATACTTCCAGCTTGTCAGATGTATCAATAAATTCATCGCCATCAAAATAACCGGAGCAATGCTTTAGCATCTCCAGCGATTTATCCACGCCCACTACAGTCGTCTTGCCCATGCGGCGTGTAAACCACTGCATCTCCACTTCAATATCACCCACAGCGATCTGCTCAGGAGACATGCCTTCAGGCAAATTATGGTAATTACCCGAATAGGTATATCCCTCCTTCGAAAGTGCCGTCAGCATGCGGTTAATATTCTCGAAGTATTTATCAGAATACCAACCACGCCGCATGCGTTCAATATCTAATTTAAAAGTCTCGTTCGTCAGTCGCTTACCGTCAAAAATGGACATATCTTTTTATTCCTTCGGGAAATCAATAAACTGGGGTGGAATATTCTGTGCCAGATAATGCTCCGGCTCAGGAGAATAGAACTCAACACCTGCCTGTTGCGCCTCCCCCGCGCGAACGACCAACAAACGCACATCATCCGTTCGACGCCCGCCGACATTTAATGCTCGTTCCGTATTCGCAGAGAGATGCACATACTGACGCTTCATGGAACGCAACCCTTCCCTGCGGATGGCTTTCTCAGCTTGTGGAGTTGTGCCATGATACAAAATATCGGGCGGATTTACCGGTTCATATATCACATGTTCCACTTTGCTGTGCCCATATAAAGCACGAATGCGTCCATCCTTTAGCTCGAAACGTTTCTTACCATCCAACTCGCCATTCAACACTTTGCGCCAATCTTCATCGCTATAAACATCTGTCGATTTTTCTTCAACCAATCTCTTCAAATCTTCAAAGGCTACAAATCCTTGCTCATCCAAATGCAAGCCAAAATCATTGGTGCGATGACGCAAAACCAGTGAAATGAACTTGGAAAGCCTTGTTGGATTTGCCATCTCTACCTGATCTCATCCGTCGATTTGACAATATGCATCCCAGCTTTGGCAAAGCGGACATACGCCTCATTCGCCGCCTCGGTATGATCCACCACCCCAGGCACTACCACCGCTGACGAACAATCGTCGAGCAGGTAGACCTTCTTCGCCAGTTCGGGGTCGGTTGCCAGAATATCATCCAGTAAATCTTGTACCGTCCACGCCACACAGTGACTCTTCGCCTGCCCGGCGATATAGAGTTTGTCCACATCTTGCAGGTGCTGAATAAATTGCGTGTCGCGTACACCCAACACCTCCTCCATTGGACCTGTCAACACTTCGGGACCAACCACTGAGTAATTTTCAGTAAATGGCTTATCGCCTTTGATGGCAAAGTGAGGTTGGTCAATTCGTGCATGCGAATGGAAAAAGATGGCTTCTTCCACGGCTGGGACAAGGGCATGACCAATGCCGCCTAACATGGCATGATAGGGCCAGATGGTCAGCGCATATTTGCCTTTCTTCTTGAGAGTCTCTGCATAGTGAAGCACCATTTGCTGACCATATTCCGGCGCAATACCAAATTGTGGCGCGAGGGCAGGGTTGAACTTCCACTTACCAGATTGCACTTCGTCCACATGGATGTCGGTGTATGGTGCGGGGTGATTTCCTTGTGCATCTACGAAGAAGATCGGATGGAAAATTTGCTGAGATGTGTGGGTATCCATCGTGGCGATGATGTGCGTCAACTTGCCGAGGTTGCGATAAATAAATTGGCACAAGCGGACGTTGTCTTCCACGGCGCCGTTTCCGCTGCGCCCGCCTACGAAGAGTTCAAAGCCAGGCGTGCAGAACGTGTTCTGCACGTCGATCAGCATCAGGGAGATTCGCTCACTGGAAGTTGCGGCAGGCTTGAGGTCGTGTTGAAGCGCGAATGCTCGGGCTTGGTCGGCGCGGGCGGCGTAATCCACTTTCCAAATTTCGCCCACGCGGGCGGCATCAAAAAAATCAGGGATTGGGAGTTGAGACATGAGTAGCTCCTAAAGAAAGACGATCTCTTTTGTTTTGAACTGATACAACATGGCAGGACGATGCGCCCCGGCAATATCTTTTTTGCCCGTCTCTTTGAGCAGACCGGTCGCCAGCATGCGT
>JAFLCF010000278.1 GCA_017303735.1 Anaerolineae bacterium | reverse complement strand
GTACGCTTTCAGGCTGATTGCCCTGTGCCTCGACCTTTACAGCTTGCAGCGTCACCTTGCCTTCGTGGGTGAATTTTGCCGCATTGCTCAAAAGGTTGAGGATGATCTGTTTGATCTTCTCCTGATCGGAGTTGACCAACAACGCTAGATCGCTATGTTGTTTTTCAAAGCTCACACCTGGCTTGAACAAGGGGCTGGCAATATTGGCGCACTGGTCGAGCAAGGCATTCAGGTTGAAATTCGCGGCATGAACTTCCATACGCCCGGCTTCAATCTTGGCAATATCAAGCACGGCGTTGATCAAGCCCAGCAAATGCTCGGCGCTGGTTAGCACCTTGTCTAAATTCTCCAAATGCTTTTCAGGCAGGGTCTCTTCATTTTTCTTGCGAACGATGCGTGTAAACCCGATGATGGCATTCAGTGGCGTGCGTAGTTCATGGCTCATGTTGGCAAGGAAGACGCTTTTGGCAGCGCTGGCAGCATCGGCGGCGGCACGCGCTTCTTCGGCTTGTTGGTAGAGCTGTGCTTTTTCCAACGCCACGCTCATGCTGCTGGCGAGGGTGGTCAGCAGGCGCACATCGGCATCGGTGAAGGCGTTCTCATGGTCAATGTTATCGAGCCCGATGATGCCTTTGACCTCACCGTCTACTAAAATGGGCATGCGCAACAAAGACTTGGTGGGCTTTGTACCGGGCAATGTATTTGATTTAAGCCCGATCTCGGCAAGCCGCTCTTTGAAATTATTGTTGATCAACAGTGGCTGTTTCTGCTGAATGATGTACTTCGACAGGGGCGGAATGGGCGCATCTGCTACATCCAAGCGTTGACCTTGCTCAAGGATATAGTGGTAATGGCGTATATCGCATTCCACATCAAATGAAACGATCGAAATAGCTTGTGAGTCGAACAGGTTGCGCAATTGCTCGCCGATCAATTCATAAATGGAGTTAACGTCCAGTTGAGAGGCTAAGCCTGCCTGCACACTGTTGATGATGGCAAGTTCATCCACGCGGTCACGCAGTTCGGCGGTTCTTTCTTCGACCTTTTGCTCGAGTCCCTGCGCCCAGTTGACATTATCCAAGGTGACGGCTGCCTGATTCGCCAGCATGGCGAGCATGTCGCTGTCCACTTCGGTGAAGCTGCCATACAGCGAATCCATATCGGCATAGATGTAGCCGACGATCTGATTTTGAGCGATGAGCGGTGCGATGATGCGCGAGAGACGTTGTCCACGCATCGCGGCGGGGGGACGGCGGGTGGGGCGCTTCGGGCTTGAATCCAACTCTCTGGGCAGAATCAACTGAACGGTACGTGCGAGGCGGGCTTCCGTCAGAAACGGTTCAATGCTTTGTAAAACATCCTGCACTTGCTCGCCGCGCGGCAAAGAAGCACCGGCAACTTCATATTTGTCGTTGTTTTCAAGAATGAATAGCACTCTTTCGCCGCCGCTTAACTCGGTGGCTTCTTCTACAATAAAGGTATGAATTTCACGAACCGTATGCAAAGCATTCAGGCGCAGGCTGGTGTCGGTAAGCCGCTTGAACGGTTCGCGGACATTTGATTCAATGAAGAGGTGTGCAAAGATGCGCTTGCGCGATAACTTGCGTTTGAGGCTGTCTTCCACCCAAAAGGTAAGCAACTCGCGGTTCTCTGCCACTTTGTTGAGGTAGTTGCGCCGCAGTCCTTCATCGCGGACGTTGGCGATGGCTTCCAGTAAAAACTTATAGGCGCGTTCAAGTGCAGCCCGGGCTTCGGTAGGTTGATTATTTGCCAGCAAGGCTTGTGTATGCCGCCACCAGATCTCTTGCGAAGAAAAACTATCGGGTAATTTGTAGCCTTGTTTGCGGTGCAGATCGGTTGCCTGTGTGGAGGCTTCAAGCGCGGCTTTGGGGTCGTTATTAACGAGGTGGGCATATGCAAGATAAGTGAGTACAACGTTTAAGTTGCCTGCCTTCTCTTTTTCTGCCATCTCGGCGGCAGTCTTAAAATTTTGCACCGCTTCGGCGGGGTTGTCTTCACCCAGTGCCATTAAGCCATTGTTTATATACTGGCTGACGGTGATGCGCGAACTGCCAAAATCAGGGCTGAGCGCGGTGAACTCATCCAAATGCTGCCGTGCCAGGTCTACCCAGCCCAGCCTTAATTCGGTATCGAATAGATTTTCGAGCCAGTACGACATGCTTAATTTTGCACCGATACTTCTATCGATCTCGAGGGCTTTATTAGTCAACCGACAAGACTGCATATACAGCCCCAGCGCCGCATAGGTGAACCCCAAATTCCCGATCGCGCCCGTGACGCGCTCCAAATAGCCGCTCGTCTCATAGGCTTGAATGGCTTGCTGATAATGACGAATGCGTTCGGCAATGTCGGTATCTGTGGAGCTGAGTGCGTTATAGGCATTGCCAATGCCCACAGAGTCACCGGCTTGTTGGCAAAGGTCCAATGCGGTTTGTGCCGCTTCTCGTGATTTTTTGGCATTGCCCAACACATTATATGAAGGCGCCATCAACCAGTAGGTGCGTCCGGTTTCTTGAAGGCTGCCGGTCATTTCGAATAATGGAATAGCTTCTTTTGCCGCAGCGATGGCGTTTTCATAATTCCCCGAACTTTTATAGCACTCTCCGAGTGTATACAAACATCGAGCCAGAAGATACGGGTTGGGCGTTTTCAAGGCTCGCGCTTGTGCCACTGCTTGTGCCGCCGTTTGAGTGGCTTCTACCAACCCGCCTTTTACCAATTGCACACTGGCTTGATACCTCAGTGCAAGAATCTTCAGATCAGGGTCACCTGGGATTGCCAACTCGTGCATGGCATTTGCATCGGCTTCTGCAAGGCTGAATTTTCCAAGGGCAATGTAAGAGTCACACCGAAGACCCAGCAGTGTCATTCGTAAAGCTGTATCAGATTCTGCGCTTATTTTTTGAGAAGCAAGGTCAATGGCGGCTGTATGTTGACCCGTGCGTGCGAGGTCTTGAATTTCAGGAAAGGCAGGGGATAACGAAAGACTGCCTGAAACCGACAGTCTTTTTTTTCCTATAGCTTCCGCCGGGCGGTCTTTCCTTAATGCCTTGCCTACGGAGGATGACTTTTTTGCCATTCCGCTGCTCCTCGGTCTCTGGTGTATGTACAATTATATACCCTTAGTAAACTTTCCCCCAAAAAACGGTTCGGCTATTTGAGCATATTTTTGATATTCTGGATCGGCGTTTGGATGACCATATCGCAGCCGGGCCAGACCGCATCCACGCCCGCCTCTTTCGACCTTTGAACTGCCTCTGTCACCGAACCTTCATCACCCTGCCACAGCGTGGCGACCGGATCAACGTTGCCAAACAGCATCGTCTCTTTTAATACCGCACGCGATGCCTTTAGATCATTCAGCTGATCGACCGAGATCGCATCCGCACCCGATTGCGCCAGCAGGGACATGGCGGCGTCCGTTTTGCCACAGACTGATAATACCCGTTTGCCGTTCAACCTTTTATTCAACTCCTGCAACGATGGCAGGACGAACTGCTCAAACGGCTTTGGTCCAATGAACCCCGGCGAGCCTCCCATCTCATGAATGGTGATAAAGTCTGCACCTGCATCTAAATAAGCATTGCCAATATTCGAGAGAAAAGAAGAAAGACGAAAGAGTGCATCCAAAACCATTTGCGGCTCATTCTTCATCTCGCGCACGAGATTTTGCACCTTGCAAATATAGATCATCAATGTGTATGGACCGGGGATGATGCCTGAAATAGCAACTCGATCTCCAATATCTTTTCTCAATAAACCAATCGCCTCACAGATTAACCCAATTCTTCCCCCAATCTCCAATTCTCTAATCTCCAATATCTCTTTTGTACTTTGAAATAATAACTTCTTCACCTGCGGGAATTGCATCTCATCGTTGTTATAGAAGATCAACTCAGCCCCCAAGGCTTCTGCCGGAGAGCACAAATCCAGCGGCAGCGCCGCCGACGGCATGCCCGTCAACTTGAACGTACTTGCCGCCGCCCGCGCCATTTTCCCCGCATCGTGATGGATTTCTCCCAGGGTCAACCCTTCACTTGCCAACCCCTCGGCTGTGACGTGAATCAACCCGCTGAACGCCGGAACCGAATCAATCTTTTCCCCATTCAGCAACCTCAATATCTCATCACGCATCACAACCTCCATTTACGAATTACGGATTACGCTTTACGTGTTCCGTAATTCGTAATCCGTAACTGATAACTGTTCACTGGATACTGGTAACTAGTTCTTCACAGCCTTCGTAATCGCCGCAATGTGTTCCGGTGTATTTCCGCAACAACCGCCCACGACCTTCGCGCCCATTGCCACATACTTCTTGGCATACGTCGCCATGTCTTCGGGACCCATATCGTACACGCCTTGCTCGGTCTCCAAGTCCATGTGCGGAACGCCCGCATTCGGCTTGACCCACAAGGGCATATCGGGTTTGGCAGTTTGATATTCTTTCACCACTGCTTCCATGTTATCGAGCGTGGTGCCACAGTTCGCGCCGATGAGCGTTGCGCCCATCTCGGAATAACGCTTCATCACGTCCTTCGGTTTGACGCCCATCATGGTACGCGTGCCACGATCATAACTGAACGAGACAACGATTGGCAGGTCAGTCACGGAGCGCGCACCTTCAAAGGCGGCTGTCGTTTCTTCCACGGCGAACATGGTTTCGATGATCAACAAGTCCACGCCGCCATCGGCGAGGGCTTTGGCTTGCTCGGCGAAGGTCGCCTTCACATCCTCAAACTCGAGTGGACCATACGGCTTGAGGATCGCGCCAACGGGTCCCATCGAACCTGCGACCAATCCATTGTTCAACGAAGCGGCTTTGCGAGCAATTTCCGCCGCACGGATGTTGACCTCAGGAGTCCGATCCTGATACTTCGAGTCTTTCATGCGCATGCGAGTCCCACCGAAGGTACAGGTCAGGATGATGTCTGACCCAGCCCGGGCGAAGGATGAAGCGAGATTGAGAATCGTATCCGGATCATCAATGATGAGGTCCTCGGGTGGCTTGCCCGGTTTGAGTCCCATCTTCTGTAAGTTCGAA
>JAFLCF010000277.1 GCA_017303735.1 Anaerolineae bacterium | reverse complement strand
ACCATTTCTTGGGGTCCTTCTAACATACCCCGAAGGAAAGATGAAAGAGGAAAGAAGGGTTGAGTTCCTGCCCACCGTCCATCGTCCATCGTCTACGGTCAAGTTGGGTGTTCTCGGTGCTGGTCTCTTCGCCAACTCCACTTTGCTGCCCATCCTCAAAAACAACAAAGACTTTGAACTGGTTGGCATCGCATCCTCTGGCGGACTTCACGCTCAGCACTCTGGCAAGAAGTTTGGTTTTCAGTATGCTACCTCATCGGAAGATGAGATCATCAATGACCCGAAGATCAATACGGTCGCGATCCTTACAAGACACGACACCCATGCGGATTTGATCGTGAAAGCGTTGAAGGCGGGAAAGCATGTGTTTGTGGAGAAACCGTTATCTATTAATAGTGGTCAGCTTTCAGCGATCAGCAAACAGCTAAAAGCTAACAGCCAAGCGCTTCTCACTGTCGGTTTCAACCGTAGATTCTCGCCGTTAATCCAAAACCTGAAATCGCAAATCGTAAATCGAAGTGAGCCTCTCCATGCGCATTATCGCGTCAACGCGGGTTTCATCCCTGCCAATCACTGGACGCAAGACGAAGCCATCGGCGGCGGACGAATTATCGGCGAGGCGTGTCACTTTATTGATCTGATTACTTTCCTGGTTGGGGCATTGCCTGTAAAAGTCTCGGCTCATGCGTTGCCCAACAACGGCAAATATAAAGAAGATAACGTCTCGATGACCTTCACCTTTGCAGATGGCTCCATCGGTGTGGTGGATTATCTGGCGAACGGCGATAAGTCTATGCCGAAGGAACGCTTGGAGGTGTTCTGTGGGGGATTGGTGGCGGTGCTGGATGATTATGTCTCATTGACCACTGTGAAAGATGGCAAGAGGAAAGAGGAAAGAATTACACAAGACAAAGGCTGGAGGGCAGAGATGGCTGCTTTCGCTGAGTCGGTCAAAGCGGGGAAAGAGGCGCCGATTCCGTATGAACAGATCATCGCTGTGACCAAGTCCACGTTTGCGGCGGTCGAGTCGATTCGCAGTGGAAATCCGGTTGAGATTAAATAAGATGCGAATTTTTTCGTTCGACGGAAAAGATGAAGCGATTAAGCATCAGATGGCGCAGTTGCTGGTGGACGCTTTTCGCGAGCATTGGGCGGATGCGTGGGAGACGTTTGAAGATGGTTTGAAAGAAGTAGAAGAAATGTGCGAAGCAGAACGCATTTGCCTTGTTGCTGTGGACGATGAAAAGCTGCTTGGTATGATCGGTGGCATCTCTGGATATGATGGCATGGTATGGGAGTTGCATCCGCTGGCGGTGCAGCTGGGTTTGCAAGGCAGGGGCATTGGGCGGGCGTTGGTGCTGGCTCTTGAAGAACAAGTACGGCAGCGCGGCGGGTTGACGATTACGCTTGGTTCTGATGATCAGGATGAGATGACATCGCTTGCGAATGTGGATCTGTATGTGGACTTGTGGGACAAGATAAAGAACATTCAGAACTTCAAGGGGCATCCGTATGAGTTCTATCAAAAGATGGGCTATGTGATTACAGGTGTGGTGCCCGATGCAAATGGATTGGGCAAGCCGGATATTATCATGTCGAAGCGGGTGGCGGAGTAAAAAATTTTTCTCAAAACCATTAACCACAAAGGACACGAAGTAAACAAAGGGGAAGAATCTGTACGTGTTTTTCCTTCGTGACCTTGGTGTCCTTCGTGGTGAAAATATTTCTTCATTAAATAATGAGGTTGCATGGACATAATTTATCTTGATGGACAAAGTTTGACCTTCGATCAGGTGCAGGCGGTGGCATATGGAAAGCCAAACGCGCCACGGGTGGAGATTAGTGACGCGGCGAAGAAATTGGTGACGCGTGCCGCAGATGCGGTGCAGACCTTGCTGGCGCGCGGCACGATTGCGTATGGAATCACAACCGGCTTCGGCGCGTTCAAAGATAAGATCATTCCGCCCGATCAGGTGGAATTGTTGCAGCGCAATATTTTGGTGAGTCATGCGGTGGGGGTGGGTAATGCGTTCGATACCCCAACCACACGCGCCATTATGTTGATTCGCGCGAACACGCTTTCACGCGGACATTCCGGCATTCGCCTGACTACTTTGCAACTCTTAGTGGACATGCTCAATGCAGGAGTTCATCCTGTGATTCCTGAAAAGGGGTCGCTCGGCGCGAGCGGTGACCTTGCTCCGCTGGCGCACATGGCGTTGCCGATCATTGGTGAAGGCAAGGTGGAATATCAAGGCGAGGTGATGTCTGGTGCGGAGGCGTTTAAGCGAGCCGGGCTGACGCCGATCAAGTTGGCGGCGAAGGAAGGTTTGGCGCTGACGAATGGCACGACGATTATGACGGCGATGGGTGTCTTGCAAACCTTGCGAGCAGAGAGATACAGTCAGACCGCGGATATTGCCGGATGCTTGAGCCTCGAAGCCCTGAATGGAACGGACTTGGCTTTCGACGAACGCATTCATAACCTGCGACCGTTTCCGCGCCAGATCGAGTGTGCGGCTTATTTGCGTAGTTTGTTGAAAGGCAGTGAGTTCACCCGTGAGCATTCGTCTCTGAATGTGCAGGATGCGTATACGCTGCGGTGTATTCCGCAGGTGCATGGCGCGGTGCGAGATGCGATTGCGTATGCGCGTTGGGTGTTTGAAATCGAATTGAATGCGGTGACGGATAATCCGCTGATCTTTATTGACGAGAAAGATGAAATCACAGTTTTATCCGGTGGCAACTTCCACGGCGAGCCGCTGGCGATTGCAATGGATTACCTCGCCTTCTCCGTGGCGGAGTTGGGCAATATCTCGGAACGGCGCACGATGCGATTGACCGATGAAAGCTCGAACATCCACACCTTGCCTGCCTTCCTCACCAAGCAAGGCGGATTGAATTCCGGCTTTATGATCTTGCAATATACGGCGGCGGCACTGGCAACCGAGAATAAAGTTTTTGCGCACCCCGCCAGTGTGGATACAATCCCAACATCCGCTAACGTAGAGGACCATGTCAGTATGGGCGCAACAGCCGCGGTTAAATTAAGAAGCGTGCTCGATAACGTGGAGCGAATCCTCGCGATTGAGTTGATGTCTGCCGCGCAGGGAGTCGACTTCCGCAAGCAGGTCATCGGCGAAGAAAAACGTTTGGGTGCAGGGACAAGAAACGCCTACGCCATGATCCGCGAAAGTGTTCCGTTCATTGAGTCAGATACGGTGATGTACGAGTATATGGAGGCGGTGCGTCAACTGGTGGCGGAGGGGAAGGTCTTGCCGTAAATACAAATGCCCTCCGAGTAGTCTTTTGGGAGGGCATCATTGTATAATTTGCACATCCCAATTGGGGAAAACCTATGTCCACAAATCGACCACTCAAAGTCTTCCTCTGCCATTCCTCCGCGGACAAACCCGCCGTCCGCGAGTTGTATCAAAAACTCCGCGCTGAAGCATGGATTCAACCCTGGCTGGACGAAGAAGAACTTTTCCCCGGCATGGACTGGGATCTGGAGATCGAAAAAGCCATCGAAGCTACCGATGTGATTCTCGTCTGCCTTTCTAACAACTCCATCACCAAAGAGGGATACGTTCAACGTGAAATCCGCATTGCTTTGGATTATGCTGATTACAAACCCGAAGGGACATTATTCATCATTCCTGTCCGGTTGGAAGAATGTGTTCCTCCAAAACGTTTAGCACGTTGGCAGTATGCGGATTATTTTGAAGGTCAACGGGAAAGAGCTCTTCAAAAGATTTTAGTAAGTTTAAAGAGGCGAGGAGATTCTCTTGATGTAAACTTAGAAAGTGATAAACAAGACAAAGAATGGGAGGAAATAAAAAGACCAAACTTTATAGCCGCTAAATCGCAAGGAGAGTTTTATTCTCAAAAAGTTAATCCATTGAGAATCAATCAAAGTAGGCATATATTTTCTAATGGCATAGAAGTCGTGCGTGTGCCTGCTGGAAAATTTACGATGGGTAGTAGCAGAGATAAAGTAGGTGGTGCTTACGAAAATTCAAAACCTCAACATATAGTTGATATTCCTTATGATTATTGGATTGCGCGTTACCCTATAACAAATGAGTTATATAATCATTTCTTGAAAACTAAGGGAATGAAGCATCCTGTAATTGATTGGGAAAAGAAAAAGGATCACCCTGTTTTTAGCGTTAGGTGGAATGAGGCAGTTACATATTGCAAATGGTTGAATAGCTTGCTTCAAGTTGAAATACCACATGGTTTAATTTTACGTTTGCCAACCGAAGCCGAATGGGAAAAGGCCGCGCGTGGTATTGATGGGCGAGAGTATCCTTGGGGTAATACTTTCAGCGATAAAAAATGTAATTCTTTCGAAAGCTGGAAGCGAGAAACAACTCCAGTTGGAGCATATTCTCCTGTTGGCGACTCCCCTTATGGATGTGCTGATATGAGTGGTAATGTTTGGGAATGGTGTCATTCCTTATACAAACCTTATCCTTATAAAGTAGATGATGGGCGCGAAATGGAAAAAGATTCCGAATCCCATGTGCAACGTGGAGGATCCTTTCGTGATAGAGATATAGACGTTTCCTGTGAAAGCCGTAGTGGTTCTGATATAAATTTCTTTGATCATTTTTATATTGGCTTTCGTGTTGTGATAGCTCCTAATTTATCTTAATAATTTGTTGGATAGTTTGTTTGAAAAGACATCCAAGTTAGACAAGCGTATTCCATGCTGACATGAGTCGCAATTAAACATTGTTCCCCGTATACCCATTAGGTCTTTTATAATGGACGCAACTTTCCAACCTTCCAACTTTCAAACTTCAACCTGAAACCTTTCACCTCCAAAAACTCAAACCATTCTGCAGGGTCGGACTTCATGAAAAAAGGAATACAAATCTGCATCGTTTTATTGTTGATCGCCATAACGGCTCAGCAAGGTCACGCCTATTCTTTGACCGATGACCGTCCCGTTTTTCTTGCCTGGCCCCTGCCAAGTTATATTGGCGTGGCGCGCATTTCACAATTTCCCAACTCGCCGTGGACGTGGAATTACCTCGGCTTGAATCCGGGTCAGCAATGCACACC
>JAFLCF010000276.1 GCA_017303735.1 Anaerolineae bacterium | reverse complement strand
GAGGATCGCAGGCGCACAGCCATGATAGGGTCGGTGCTAAAAACTGGAAGTGCTACTCTCCCTCCGGCACATCGGCGGCGACATATTCCATGAAGTCACTATAGGCAGACTGCACGCCCGCGCAGGAGATGATGTCCTCGCCGCCCATCAGTTCACTGAAGCGTTGTACGTTGTCTTCGATCCACGGACCCTTCCAGCCACAGCCGCATTCCTCATCGTAATGAACCGTGATGCGGTCGCCGGTCAGGATGCCGCCCCAATAGGTTTGGGCAAGCAGATCGAAATAACCCGCACGACCGGTTTGTACTCCGCTGTGCGGTAAGGGTGTACCGTCCGGGTCCAACACCATCGGGATGTTCCAGGGGAAGACGTGATAAACACCTTTTGAACAGGCGATGTTATAGGTGTTGAGTTCGGTCATGCCATAGGACATGAATACCTGATCGACACCGTAGAACTTTTTGAGAACCTCCTTCCAATCCGAGATCTCTTTCCGTCCTTTGAAACCACCGCCGGTCAAAAGAACCGAGTTGGATGCAAAGACCTGCTCCTGTCCGGCTGCCAACCCTTCCAGGGCTACATCCAAAAGGTCCGTGGCGGAAGCCATCAGGAAGACCCGCCGACCGCGATACTCGCGCACCATCTTGTCAAAGAAATTTTTGGTGAGACCTGCCTTGCGTGCCTTGAGCGTGACGATCTCGCCTTTGGTCTTAAAGATGGCTTTGATCGTATCCATTGTGGTCAGGTCGCCGTGTTCCTGGGCGTGCTTCATGCGCATGGCCAGCGACATGAAATCCGCCGACATCGGCGCGTTGAACAAGCTGTGATACTCCGCTTCACTGCCCGCCAGCGCTGGACCGAAGTGCGTGATCAGGCGCATGGCTGCCTGCCGCCCACTGCGATAGGCAGGCCAGAAGACAGGCAGATGGAGACCGCGAATGCCCGGCATGAAGGCTTCCAGGAAGGTATAGGTGCCTTCGACCCAGGCTTCCTTTTCGGTTTGGCTGCGCGGGAAGAAACTCAACTTGCCGCTCGTGCCAGTTGAGTGAAAGACGAACATACCGGCATTATCCAAACGCGTCAGCCATTCATCAATCGTGTTCACGCCGCGCATATCGAGCGTGGAAAGATCATGCGCGGTCAACTTGTTCAACCAGCGCGTCAATTCGGTGAACAACTTGCGTTCAATAAACGAGAACGGGTAATTCTTGTAGACCTGATGGGTGAAGAGAATCGTCGCAAGGGTCTCAAAATCCGGGATGATCTTTACGCCTTGTTTTTCGGCCAACGCATCCAGGGCGGGAATACGTTCCTGCAATTGTTGAAAGCGGGTTTGCACCCAATGCAATTGCAAGGCATCCAGGTCAACCTTGGAAAGCGAGAACAAGGTCTGGATTGGCAGGCGCGTCCAGGATTCGGGTGGACCCGAAAGAATAGAGTCGGTCATGAATTTAATCTCCTAAAGGGTATGGTGTTTGAGGATCTGCCAGGCTTTGCGCAAATAGAAGCCAGGCAGTTCCCATTTGGTTGGATAGGACTCATCCAGGATCCAGCGGCAGGCGCGCCGCATGATCTCGGTTGAATTGAAGGGACCGCCAATGGAATAGTCCACAGTATGTCCGATGGAAATGAAACGACAAACGCCACGCGCCACCAAGAGGTCGCGTAAAGGCTGTTTGAGGGACTCGGGATAGATGCCAACAGTTTGTGTCGAAGGATGAATGCGATCTACGAGTTGTAACGGATCATCAAATGGGATGACCACCACCACCTTGTGCGTGGGAAAGAAGTCGGGCAGGTCACCGGTCTGGCTAACCACCACAGCGCCCTCCTGCTTGTCCCCACCAACGACATAATAGAAATCATCCTGCGCGCGGGCTGCCTGAAGTTCATGGTGCAAATCGGATGGGAATTCCTTTGGGATGGTGCTCAACGCCGGATCTTGCAATTGCATGTGATCATACAAGCGTCGGGCATATTCCATCGCCTGACCCAGGGATGCCTGTACAAAATGGAAACGCGATGAACCACAGGACTCCATGTTGAAGGATCCTGCATCCTTGGCAGTGAGTTTGGCAATGCGGTTGATTTCTTCAGAAGACTCGAATGCTTCCGAACCTAAAATGGAGATGCTGAACTTTGGTCCCAAGGCGATGACATCAATGCCGGAGGCTTGCAGGTTACCGTGGTTGAGCGTCGAGTTGACTCCACCCAGGGCGCCGCCCCAGGAGATGATCTTCTCCAAGTAACGCGGCTGGATCAGCTCGTGTTCGAAGTCCTGCAGTTCCTTTGACCAATATACGACCGAGAAATGTTTGGTGACTGGATGGTTCGGATCGATATCCAACATCGCGCCAATGATGGCAGAGGCGGTGAGCGGATCGTTGGGCGTGACCTTGATGATGTTGTCCGACTTGATCAGCGCGGCACGGGCGATGCTAAGCGCTGCCACGACTGGGACATTGCCGGAAATGAAATGCAGGGTACGAGCTCCATAGGCACGTCTTCTTGCGATCTTGTCCGCATAGGGCATCTCGACCCAACCGTTCAGATACTTTGAGCCGATCTCATTTTCGACCATCGTGCGCAGCGCCAGCTTCGAAAACACAATAGGAATGAGGTCATAACTGCCGCGCACGATGGACTCTGGCAGGGCGCTGAACGGCACGCTGAAACGACAAGCCTGTTCCATGCGGGCATGATTAAGGGTCATGGCTTTGCCTGCTTCGGCAAGAAAGTCGATGATCTCACTGACACGCATGGAGGCAAAGTCGCGCTGGAGTTGCGTAGGGTCCGAAAGTACGATCTGACTAAGCAGTGCGTGTGGGTCAGGATAATAAAACTGATTCTTTCCGTCCTGACTTTGATACAACAGATCCTGCGCGGTAATTTCCTGTCCGCGCAGGATGAAGGGGATTTGGATGGGATGATCGGATGACATGCGCGCGATGATAGCGTGCTGGCTTTAGGGGAGTGCTGCACGCGTCGCTAATCATTGGCAGGAACGTTTACAATTGCCATGATGTACGTTCACCTTACGACTCACTCCGCCTTCTCTTTACAGGAAGGCTTGATGACTCCCACTGATTTGGTACAAGCGGCAAATGCCTGTGGTATGTCGGTTTTGGGTCTGACTGATCACCGTCTGCTGACCGGCACGGTTGAATTCGTCAAAGCCTGCAAGGATGCCGGCATTCAACCAGTGATTGGGTTGGAGATCGATCTGGAACAGGGACCGCTTCAATTGCTGGCAACCAGCACCGAAGGCTGGTCCAATCTCTGTAGGTTGAGCAGCTCACTGGCTCTGCGCGATAATCCAGATGCTCCCTGTTCGTTGGAGATGCTTTTTACCTATTCCAAAGACCTGATTGCTTTATGTGAAAACCCGCAGGGATTACAAGATGGATTTGAAGGCCGCCTGTATGTTGCCTTGCGAAATGTATCCAGCGCAGGTTCGCTATCCGAGCAGGCACGCAACCTTGGATTGCCAACTGTGGTCGCGCATCCGGTTTATTACCAGACCTCTGAGCAAGCTCGATTACAAAAAACACTGGCTGCCATCCGACTGAATCAAACGGTCACCACCATTCCCCAGACAGCCCTTGCCCCGGCAGATGCCTGGTTCATGTCCCCACAGATCATCGAAGAACGCTTCAAGGAATTTCCTGAGGCGTTACAAGCCACAACAGAAATTGCCGATCGTTGCCGTTTCGATCTGCCGCTTGGCAAATCCCAAATGCCGGTCGTGCCTCTGCCAGAGGGCGTGACTGCCGCGCAACATTTACGCGATAAAGCCACAGTTGGAGCCATAGAAATCTATGGCGAGATCACACCGCAGATCCAAACGCGCCTGGATCATGAACTGGAAGTCATCTCACGCATGGGCTTCGAGCCGATCTTCCTGATCGTCGAAGATATCCTTAATTTTGCACGCGCAACGGGAGTACCTTATTCCTCACGTGGGTCGGCAGCCTCATCACTTGTTGCTCATTGTCTCGGCATTACCAGTCCTGATCCACTACGGCTCAATTTGTATTTTGAGCGATTCCTCAATCCAGCCAGAGTGACACCACCGGATATTGATACCGATCTGTGTTCACGGCGCAGAGATTCTGTGATCCAGCATGTCTTCGATACCTATGGCGCCGACAAGGTGGCAATGGTTGGGACTATCAACCGCTACCGTCCACGCTCCGCATTGGGAGATGTTGCCAAGGCATACGGATTGGAACCTGCCAAGGTCCGCGAACTTGCCAATCAATTGCCGCATGCCTGGTGGGCACGCTTCGAAGAATCAGAGGATGGTGAAGATCCACCCTCTCCATTTGCCGACCTACGAACTGCCTATCCCACTCCACCATATCAGTCCATTTTCGATGACGCCGAATCCATCCTGAAACTACCACGTCATCTCTCATTGCATCCGGGCGGTGTGATCGTCGCGCCTGGCGCCCTGACCGATCTCGTCCCAGTCATAAACTCGGGCGGCAAGGGTGTTGTCATTACCCAACTTGATCTCGACTCTGTAGAAGCTCTGGGATTGGTGAAGATCGATCTTTTGGGTATTCGTGGTCTGACTGTCGTTGGCGACGTGGCGGAGTTCGTGCAACAAAGTAAACCCGAACAATACGCGACTCCTTTAGCTGTCCTGGACTCCACGCCCTCCGTCGATGAAGCCACCTCCAATCGCATTGAGAAGGGTGAGACCATTGGTTGCTTCCAAATTGAAAGTCCGGGGATGCGTGGAACTTTGCGTGAGATCCATGCCCGCACCGAAGATGACATCATGGCAGCCTTGGCACTGTACCGTCCCGGTCCACTCACCGGTGGTCTTAAGGATGCTTTTGTAAGGCGTTTCAAGGGTGATGAACCGGTCCGGCATCTTCATCCAGCGCTGGCTCCCTTATTGGATGAAACCTTTGGGGTGATCCTATATCAGGAACAGGTCTTGCGCATCGCCAATGAATTAGCAGGTTTCAGTCTGGCTGAAGCCGACTTGCTCAGGCGGGCGATGAGTCATTTCGATCCGGGCAAGAAGATGCAGGAGTTGGAAAGAAAATTTGTCAACGAAGCACAAGCCCGAAGCGGCATTCCCATCGAGACCGGTGAACGCA
>JAFLCF010000275.1 GCA_017303735.1 Anaerolineae bacterium | reverse complement strand
ACCAGGTTGTATCGGTGAGTGCGATAATATCCATCAATGATAGATACAAGCCCGGGATAAAGATTGCGGTGAAAACCAGCTTGCGGTAATGCCAGAGGATATCTGCCCCGAAGAGGAATTGCGGGAAGATGGCAGGTAACGCCCAGAAGAGGATAATGGACAGATAGGTCCATTCCACACCGCCAAAGAAGAATAAATAGGTGAACACGAACCAGATAACCAGCAAAGCGCCGAACGCGATCAGACGCCCGCTTTTGGATGATTGGAAAGGCTGTGCAGGCTCTGGGATGCGCCGCGCAAGGAACCACCACCATAACCCCGACAAGATGGTTTCAAGGACAAAGAAGGTATATTCTTCGATTGGAACATATCCAATGACGATGCCTGTAACCAACTGTGGGTTGTAATACCATACACCTGTTGCAACAAGGTAGTTGTCCCACGGAGTGGTATAGGTGACCGCAAGCAGGACGTGGGCAAAGATCGCTGCCCATACAGCGCGACCATTCTGAAAGCCAAGTGTGGGGCGCTTGTTTTTATTGTCCCACCAGGTGATGGCTAAAAAGATGATAATGGGGATAACCAGAAAACGTAGTAGAAACTCAAAATAGGTCATGGTGCTAATCTCTAATCTCTAATCTTTTTGTGATTTTCATTTTGACTCCCGGTCTGGGCTCCAGCGTTGCGCCCATATGCGGGTGAATTGGGTGTTGAGTGAATTCAAAGGTGTAATGCTTAAGTAAATATGCGATAACAAGCCGCGCCTCTGCCTGACCGAACGCGGCGCCGATGCAGGCTCGTGGTCCGCCGCCAAAGGGGACGTAGGAGAACGGCGGGGTTTTGCGTCCGTGGGCGAAGCGTTCGGGGTGGAATTTTTCTGCATTCTCCCAAATGGATTCGTCGTGATGGGTGAGGTAGATCGAATAGAAAAGGCGCTCGCCAGCCGGGACGGTCCCTTCGGAGAACTCTAGGTCTTCGGCAATTCGGCGGTTGCCAATGTGAATGGGCGGGTAAAGTCGCAATGCTTCTTTGATGACTTGGTCGAGCAAGGGCGATTTTTCGAGGGTATCCACTTCTTGCACGAGGCGATGATGTACTTCAGGGTGTTGACCGAGCAAGGCAAAAACCCATGCTAACAACGCAGTAGAGGTATCGTGCCCGGCGATCATCATGGTTAACATCTGGTCGCGAATGACCTGGTCGCTGAGCCCGGCATCGATCAGGTGCTGTAAAAGGTCATGCTTCTTTTCTTTTGTCTTTCGTCTTTCGTCAATGATGCCAAACAAATACTCATCCAACTTCTGCAGTGGTTTGCGAAAACCCGGGCGAGGAATCTTTCGCCAGAGGATCCACGCGCCTGGGGAGATGTATTCGATGGCTTTGAGAATGGGCTTCCAGATATGCGGAATATCATCCCAAACATCTTTGCTGAAAAGCGTATCCATGATGATAAGCAGAGCGATCTTGCGGCTTTCGACGAGCATATCCACAACTTCGCCGTCTTTCCATTGGGAGGATACTTTTTCAGTGTGGGCAAGGATCAATGGGGTGTACCTAGGTAAGGTCGAGGGGTGAAGCGCGGGTTCCATCAATCCACGATAGTGATCGTGTTCTTTTCCATCCACGATCAAAACGCCGTGATGCAGTAAGTCTGTCACCGGGTCTGTGTTTCGCCAAAGGACTTTATCGCGTTCGGTAACGAGCACTTTGCGATTGGCTTCGGGACCAAAGACAATGTAAGGATGAAAGACCCGCATGGGAATTTGAAAAAAGCGCCCGACGTATTTCGCCATCACTTTTAGTGGACCCAGTGGTGAGCCTTCGCGCAGGAAGGATTGCAGTGCATCTCGCCCGGCTTCGGGCGGTAGTGGTTTGGTCATCGTAAAAATTCAGTGACGGCTTGCATGAAAACGGCGGGGCATTCTTCATGCGGCACGTGACCACATTGCGGAATGACCGCAAGCTCGGCATTTGGAATCTCGTCGGCGAGGCGCAACGATTGTTCGGTAGGAACGATGCGGTCGTCGTCGCCTGTGATGACAAGGATGGGAAGGTTGAATTCGGGCAAGCGTTCAACCAATCTACTTTCACTGCTAGAGACGGTTAACTCCCACAAGGCTTTATCCCAGTTTTCAATTTGCAGCGGTTCTTGATAGCCTTCAAAAATTTCAGGCGTGATCTTGCTAGGGTCGTGCCATGCGGTTTTTAGGAACTCGGTGCCTTGTGCTTGCAACTGACGCGCAAATAGCGGACCAAGATGATCAAATTGCGGAGTGCCCAATAGCGGACGGATCCACGCGGGTGCGCCTCCACCTGCGTAGACGGCTGGGTCTACCAAAATGAGGCGGGTGGCACGCTCTGGGTATTTCAGTGCGGTCAACATGGAGATCGTGCCGCCTGCTGAGTTTCCGACCAGTGTGGCTTTTCCAATTTGTAGTGCATCCATCAGACCGATGACAAGTTCCACTTGTGAATCCTGACTATATGGACTTTCACCTTCCCATTCCATTGGGCGCTCAGTGAGACCAAATGCCGGGCGGTCATAGGCAATGACCGTTCCAAATTGAGCCAGAGGTTCGGTTACTTCGCGCCATGAAAATAGACTTGCGCCAAAGCCATGCAAGAGGATGAAAACCGGTTCGCCTTCTCCGTATATTTTGTAATGAACATTCACGCCATTGACTTCAATGAACTTGCTATCGCCATCTGCAAAAGTTTCGGCAGAGACTGTATTTTCCAACGGAGGAACAGGGACGAGAAAGGGTCCGATCAACAGTAGGGCAAGCAGGAAGAGCAGAATGCCGCCTGCGATGCGAGTTAATTTATTTTTTTTCATCAACAACTATCCTTCGATTACATAACATCCCGCCTGGGTGGGATGGTCTTCTACCAGGGCACCTGCCTTCACTGAGCGGATGAGCCACAAGACGAGCCAGTCACCGCCTGCAGAAGCCGTGTGTATCAGCCCGAACCAAAACCAGTTGGAATCGCCTGTAACCAGACTGTAGATGTACGGCAGTATCCCTACGATCAAGCCGGGCATGAATGCGCCAATGCGATAAGCGTTGACCTCAATCGCCTCTTTGATATGGCAGTATGGCGTTAGTGTTTTTACTTGAAACCCGAATGAGATGGCAGACCACGGCTTGCGTCCAAAGACAGCCCAGGTAATGCCATGAATGGCTTCATGAATGATGATCCCAACGATGATCGCCAAGAAAAACATAATGAAATTCCAGGTGATGGACGCATCTTTGTTTGACTGAATAAATTCAAACAAAATAAATTGGATCACGACAACTGGGAATGACAAGAAAAGTACGCCCAGGTTGGCTCGTTCCATCGAAATGGAAAGGTCGCGTTTTTCTGAAGAGGTGGAAAATTCAGGCTTCATTGAAGATCTCTCAAAATAAAACATTTACTGTGGTTGTGAGTTTAGGTTGCTGTTTTTGAATCGAGCAGCAATCCAAAAGCCAAGTGCCACCAGACCTGCCAGCAGAAACGCTATCGCATATTCGATAACCGGAATGCGGATGATCGCATTCATTTGTGACCAGTCTGAGTTATAGACAATGACCGCGGCAATGGCATATCCCAGTCCGATCAGCCAGCGCGTGAGGCGGGAGAGGTTAAGTCCATGCATTTGGGTGATGACGAACATGGCTGCGAAACCAAAAGCGAACATCTGCCATAGGTCTGCGCCTTGAAAGATGGCAACCAATGTGCCATGAAAGAATACGGTCACTTCCTGGGTTAGCTTCCACCACTTGTTAACATGAATACGGGTCAGGAATAAGCTGCCTTGTAACATTAGCAGGAACATGTAGAAAAATCCTGCCAGATGCCCCGGCGTGCTCACCATGGGATGGAACCAGAAAGTGTACACGACTGCCCAGGCAAACAGGTAGCCATGATATTTTTTCGCAAATGAAACTACTCGTTCTGAGAACGGAGCAGGTTTGCCGAAGAACATGCCGCGCCGTTTATTTTCGATGACGAGAATGACACACAACATCAAGATGACGGATCCCTGCGATGTATAAGAAGACATATCCATTGCAAGCGCGTCATACCACAGGTGGGTTTGAATGAAATGCAACACAATAAAGAATCCATTCACTGCCAATGCCCAGATATTTACTGGATGCAAATCATTGCTATATTTTTTGACGCTGTTCTGTGCATAATAGATCAGCCCCCACAAGGTTAATTGATGCAGGGCATAAAATCCCCATGCAGTGAAGCGACCCCAAAAGGTATGTTCCAGCAATACCCAATCGTAGAAGATGATCGTCCCATCACCGGGGTCGATCACGAAGCGATCCAACAGTGGGTTTGCCAGCCAAATGAGCAGCGTAAAGAATGCCGAAAATGCAACGCCGCCCCATAGCGCGGTCTGAGCAGAAGGTGTTTTTTTGAGCTTTTCCTGATTCATTTTCTTAATGCCTCTTTGGACAAGTTGTACGCTTGCAATGTTCTTTCCTTAACCAACTCGCGATTAACGATCGGCTCTGCTGGGTAACCTGCAATATGCAGCTCATGTTCCCAGGGTGCGTGAATTTGTTTGGCGTTTAGCCCGCGCAACTCAGGAATCCACTTGCGAATGTAATCTCCGTTCGGGTCGAACTTGGCGCTTTGCAATACGGGGTTAAAGATTCGAAAGTATGGAGCCGCATCGGTGCCGGTGCCAGCCGTCCATTGCCAGCCGCCGTTGTTGGGGGCAATATCGCCGTCCAATAGGTTTTCCATGAACCAGGCTTCACCCCAACGCCAGTCGATCAACAAGTCTTTGACGAGGAAAGAGGCGACGATCATGCGGGCGCGGTTGTGCATCCAACCCGTCTCTTTAAGTTGACGCATCGCCGCATCCACCACCGGGACGCCTGTTTCGCCCCTCTTCCATGCAGCAAACTCTGATGCTTTGTTCCGCCACGGGATGTTCGCGAGCGAACGGTTGAACGCTGTCCGCGCGACATGTGGGAAGTGATACAAGATCTGAATGTAAAACTCGCGCCAGATAAGTTCGTTCAGCCAGATCTCAGCGCCTTTAGAGTCTGCGTGATGCGTGATGCGTGATGCGTGAACTGCCTGACGTAAACCGATCATCCCGAAGCGCAAATAAGG
>JAFLCF010000274.1 GCA_017303735.1 Anaerolineae bacterium | reverse complement strand
TCCTCGTCGCGGCATCCCCCTGCGCCCTCGCGCTTGGCACGCCTGCCACGATCCTTGCAGGTGTGGCGCAAGCTGCGCGTAACGGCGTGCTGGTCAAGGGCGGAGCGCATCTCGAAAATCTCGGTCGCCTCAAAGCCATCGCCTTCGATAAAACAGGCACGGTGACTCATGGTCGGCCTGAGGTGACGGATTTGGTCGTGTTCCCAGACTCGGGGTGGAAAGAAGATGATGTGGTGTCGCTTGTTGCGGGAGCGGAGTCTCGTTCCGCCCATCCGCTTGCACAGGCAGTCGTCCGTTCGGCTCAGAGTCTGCCCGTTTCCGTCATGGACGAAGTCGAGTCGCTGACGGGACGCGGTCTGCGCGCCGTCTCGAACGGCAAAACGATCTGGATCGGCAATCGCAAATTAATGGATGAGGCAATGGTGACGATTCCCGCTGATGCGCTTCAAAAAGCAGATACCTTGCAACAATCAGGCAAGACCCTGATGTGGATCGCAGAGGATAAAACCGTGATTGGTTTGATTGCTCTCGCCGATACATTGCGCCACGAAGCCGCCCCAACGATGAAAGCCCTCAAGCAAACGGGTGTTGCTCATACCATCATGCTGACAGGCGACAATACGCGCTCGGCTTCTGCCATTGCGAAAGAAATCGGCTTGACCGAATATCGCGCCGACCTCATGCCTGCAGATAAACTGACCGTTATCCGTGATTTGGTGAAGGAGTATGGTCAGGTTGCCATGATCGGTGACGGTGTGAACGATGCGCCCGCACTCGCAAATGCCACGGTCGGCATTGCGATGGGCGGCGCGGGCACTGACGTAGCACTGGAGACCGCCGATGTCGCCTTGATGGGCGATGACCTGAGCAAGTTGCCTTTTGCAGTAGGATTGGGTCGCGCCACGCGCAACATCATTGTGCAAAACCTTTTTATCTCGCTGGGTGTAATTGCCTTACTCATCGTCACCTCCCTGACAGGCATCGTCAGCATCGGAATTGCGATTGTCTTTCATGAGGGCAGTACACTGGTTGTCGTTGCGAATGCGTTGAGGTTGTTGGGGTATAAGGAAAAACATCTGGCGGCATAAACGATGATTAACTACTTCCAACTTCTTGGTTATGCTTTGATCCCTGCCGCAACGATGACACTCGCGGGAATATGGGCTACCTTGCGCGTACCTGGCGAGAACACGCGCAGCGCCTTAATGCATTTCGCAGCGGGCGTGGTGTTTGCCGTTGTCGCAGTCGAGTTCCTGCCCGATCTCGTTCACGAACATTCTGTTCTGGCAACGGCGGTTGGATTCACCCTGGGGACAGCCGCCATGCTCGGGGTCCGCTTGTGGAGCGAAACAAGGGCGAAGAAGAATCTCGAAAAAAGCGAAACAGCTTCGGGAAGTTTGATCGTCGCGACTGCTGTGGATATCGTCGTGGATGGTTTGATGCTGGGCATCGGCTTTGCGGCGGGCGCAAAGCAAGGCATTCTATTGACCGTTGCGCTGGCATTCGAATTAATCTCGCTTGGTCTGGCGGTTGCGCTGGAACTCAAACAAGGCAGGATATCGCGCGGTCGGATACTTTCCAGCATCATTGCCTTATCGGGATTGTTTATCTTTGGCGCTGTGGCAGGCAGCGCGGCGCTTTCACTGATAAGCGGGGCTTTGCTTGCGGGTGTGATTGCCTTCGGTGCGGCGGCGTTGCTCTTCCTGGTGACGGAGGAATTACTTACCGAAGCCCATGAGGTGGCGGAAAATCCGCTGTTGACCTCCGCTTTTTTTGTCGGCTTTCTGGCAGTCTTCCTGCTTGAATTGTTGAGTTGATTCAACCATCCGATGGATCTCGAAGCCGTTACGAACTTGATTATTGTCATGGGCGCAACTGCCCTGGGTCTTGCCGTCGTTATGAGTTGGCTGGGCAGTATCCATCACCTGGATGCGCCGCGTTTGATTTCGAGCGGTTGGTTTGCCTTGCCTGCCTGGGCGCAGGTCATCCTCGGATTTGCGGCGATTGCCTTTTTTATCTGGTTTGGATTTCTGCTGTGGATTCCTCTTCCATTGCGAATGCCCGAACCTGTAATATCGCTCGCGCGTCCCTTTGGGCTGATCATCTTTCTCGTCGGGCTGTTTCTCACGCTGTGGGCTCGCCGGGCATTAGGCGCGATGTATGGTGTGAGCACAGGTTCGTCCGCACCGTTGCAGGAGAGGCATCGCCTGGTCCAGCGCGGACCATACGGTTTCATCCGCCATCCCATGTATCTCGGCTACTGGCTGGTGATGTTCGGAATCCTGTTGACATATCTCACATGGACGCCGTTGGTGTTGTTGATAATGACCGTGCCTTCGTTCTCTCGTCGAGCACGGCGCGAAGAGAGTTCGCTGGAAGAGAGATTCGGCGCGGAGTGGCAAGTCTACGCGGCACGGGTACCAAGGTTCCTGCCACATTTGAAATTCAAAGCGAAGGAGAAAAACATTGATAACACGAATGGGTACCAACATTGATTAAGTGGCATTGGATTGTCTTGCTTGTCGGGTTTGGGCTGTATGTGCTCGTTCCGATCCCAGGAATTTTGCCGCACTCCGTGGATGTTGTGGTGATGATATTGTCGGGGATCAGCCTGCTTTCCGTCGCCATATTTGGGTTTGATACAGTTCATGTGGAGGGAGGTCTGGCAATCTCAATGGTCACCCTTAGCCTGCTCATGCTTATCGCAGGCATCGTACTGGCGTGGCAGGGTCATGGATATATCTTGTTCCTGCTTGCCGCGCCAGCTCTTGGGCTTGGGATGTTTGGCGCGAGAAAATTAATGGATAAAAGAGAGAAACATGATTAAGAAGAATCCGTATTTTGTGCTGTTGATCGCGACAGCAGTCATTGGGCTGACGATGCTTGTGGAATTGGTCTTCAGAAAACCTTATTCCTTTCACGGCACGGTGATCAACCCTCCTTTGCCTGTGACAGACTTTTCCCTCCAGACTGCCAACGAAGAAGTGTTTCGTCTGAGCGAACAAAAAGGCAAAATCGTATTGCTATTTTTTGGATACACCAGTTGTCCCGATGTTTGTCCTGTCACCCTGGCAACCTTCAAACAGGTCAATGATAACCTGGGGGAGGATGCGCAAAAGGTTCGTTTCGTGATGATTACCGCCGACCCGGACCGTGATACGCCTGATAAAGTTGCTGAATATGCCGCGCGATTCAATCCTGAATTCATAGGACTGAGTGGCGATATGACAGCGCTTGCTTCAATCTGGAAGGAGTTGGGAGTTTTTGTTGAGAAGCAGGAATCAGATAGCGCAGCTGGTTATCTGGTAAGCCACACGGCAAGTGTGTATGTTCTGAATCAGAGTGGCAGTCTGTTCATGACCTTCCCGTATGGTACGACTGCCACAGAGATTGCAGATGATATTCGACAGATCTTGAAAGATTCAAAATAGCAATCTTCGGTCTGGTAATACAATCTTAAAGTTAAATGATTAAGAGGACCCCGATGCAACCCAAAAACAAGAAATCCATTTCCACAAAAAAGGTAGCACGCCAAGCGGAACGCCGCCTGAAGTTGCGTAATGGCATCATCTCCGGCAGTTTGGCATTCGCGGCGATTATCGCGATTTTTCTCATGTTCAACGCCAGGGAGCAGGGAAAACAACAGATCGAGGGAGTTACGGAATACACCGCTCTTAGCCGGGATCATGTCAGTGAAACCGTAAGTTACGACCAGACTCCGCCTGTTGGGGGAGCCCACAATCCTGTCTGGCAAAATTGTGGTGTGTATACCGAGACCATCGCGAATGAAAATGGAGTTCACTCCCTTGAACATGGCGCGGTCTGGATCACCTATCGACCTGACCTGCCTGACTTGGAAGTTCGGACATTACAGGCACTCACCCGTCAAAGCGGTTTTCGCTTGCTGAGTCCATACCCTGATCTGCCCAGCCCGATTGTAATTTCCGCCTGGGGATACCAACTTCAGGTGGAGCAGGCTGATGATCCCAGGATAAAGGACTTTATTGAACAATACGAACTGAGCCCACAAGGACCTGAGCCTGGAGCACCTTGCACGGGTGGAGTGGGGCAACCAGGCTAGGAGACATGATGATGACCGAAGAATTACAGCCTGAGACGTCCTTGCCCCGCGCGGTGCACAAGTTAGATGTTCTCATGCTCTTATCATTCGCTGTATTGTTGGTGAGTGTGGCAGTGCTTGCCTTCTGGCTGGGCACACGGCAGTCCTCTGCGCCTGGCGAAAACTCTCCTGAGGCAGGCTTTGCCAGGGACATGATGATGCACCACGCACAAGCTGTGGATATGGCTACACTGCTTCGTGACCGGACAGAAGACCCGGAAATGCGACAGCTTGCCCTGGACATTATGCTGACACAACAAGCGCAGATTGGTCAGATGCAGGGGTGGCTGGCCGTATGGCAATATCCAATTGCCAGCACCGACCCGGCTATGATGTGGATGGACATGCCGGTCAATGGTGGAATGCCTGGGATGGCCACCCAGGTGCAGTTGAATGAATTACGCGAATTGCAGGGTGTGAAAGCCGATGGATTATTCCTGCAATTGATGATTGTCCACCACCGTGGTGGAGTGCTCATGGGGGAGGCGGCGCTGGAGAGCGCCAAAAGCCCCGAAGTGTTGGCATTAGCACAATCCATCGTCAATGCACAAACAAGCGAAATTGCCGCCATGCAGGACCTTCTGGCTCGTAAAGGGTTTCCGCCTGTAATGGACGAACCGAAAGAAACGAATCATGAGGGGATGTCGCCTTGATGAGGTTGTCATTGACAAAAAAACGACTGAACAATACTGGTTTATCCAGGCATCTTGCTGCGAACCAAAGGTTCAAAGCAGACGATGAAAGTCAAATTCTATTTTCAAGAAGGACACATATGAAAAACAAACTTTTGATTTCCGCAATCCTGCTGGCAACATTGTTGGTCAGTGGATGTGCAAGGTCGGGCGAATTCAAGGTAATGGATGCCTGGGCTCGCCCTGCCGCTTCGGGCGATAACGGCGCGGTATATTTCATTATCAGTAATGCGACCGACGCGGATGATACATTGCTCAGCGCCAGCACGGACGTCGCATCTGCTGCCGAGGTACACATGAGTATGATGGATGACAATGGCGTGAT
>JAFLCF010000273.1:3073-5175 GCA_017303735.1 Anaerolineae bacterium | reverse complement strand
GATCATGCGATTGTTATTTCTTGGCGCACGCATCTTTATTTTAGATGAGCCGACCACTGGCATTAGCGCCATACAAAAAGAAAAATTATTTGCCACGCTTAAAAAATTCCCCGAACAAGCCATGACCGTCATCTTCGTCTCACATAAACTTGAGGATGTGGAAAGTTTGTGTGACCAGGTAGCGGTCTTGCGAGGTGGTGAATTGGTGGGTGAGATGAAGCCGCCTTTCAACACTCCAAAACTGGTGGAGATGATGTTCGGCAAAGCGGTCACCCTGGGCGAACGTCAACTCGCAGTGACGGGTGAGGCAGTTCTTGCGCTGCAAAATGTTTCTCTAGAAGATACCCGCCTCAAGATCAATAATATCAACTTTGAGCTACGTGCTGGTGAAGTTGTTGGGCTTGCCGGGCTGGAGGGTTCTGGTCAGGGCATGTTCATGCGAGCTTGTTCTGGTTTAATGCGCCCTGTGGGGGGCAAAGTATTTCTCAAAGGCAAGGATCTGACCGGCAAGCCATACCATACTTTTAAGCGTGAAGGTGTTAACTTCCTTCCCGCCGCAAGGCTCGAAGAAGGCTTGGTGCCCGGCTTGAGCCTGACCGATCATTTCGTCCTAGCGGAAGAGCCGAAAGGCGTCTTTATTGATAGAGCCTATGGGCAAAAACTAGCGGAAGATCGCATCAAATCTTTTAACATCCGCGGTACACCGACCAGTACGGTTGAGTCGCTTTCGGGTGGCAACCAACAACGCGCAGAGTTGGCATTGCTTCAAACTCCACTGTCATTGGTGTTGCTTGAACATCCCACACGCGGCTTGGATATTGAGTCGGTGATTTATATCTGGAGCAAACTCAAAGACCGTTGTAAGCAGGATGGTGCCGCGATCATCTTCATCTCTTCTGATCTGGAGGAAGTCTTGCAATATAGCGACCGGCTTTTGGTCTTCTTTAGTGGGAAGGTCTCTGCGCCCATTGATGCGGCAACCACCAGTGTGGAGCAATTGGGTCAATTAATTGGCGGCAAAGGCTGGCCCGCTGAAGGAGGCGCTCATGCTTAAGTCTCGAATGAGCGGCTTTATTTTTCAATTGATTGCCTTTGTGTTGGCGCTGGGCTTTGTCTCTTTGATCCTTGTTGCGGTTGGAGCCTCTCCTTTGGATGCATTTACGAATATGCTGAAAGGGTCTGTTGGTTCCACTCGTAAATTTGCAGAGGTATTGGTCTCTTTTGTTCCGTTGTTGTTGGTAACAGCTGGTTTGCTCATTACCTTTTCAGCCGGGCTATGGAATATCGGTGTGGAAGGTCAGATCGTATTGGGTGCGATTGGTACGGTTTGGGTCTTACGCCAATTTGTAGATAGCACCATTTCCCCGGCGATCGTTATCACCTTGGCTATTTTAGGTGGCATGGTCACAGGTGCCATTTGGGCATCTTTTGCAGGCATGTTGAAAACCTTTGGCGGCGTGAACGAGATCTTCGGCGGACTCGGTTTGAATTTTGTCTCTACCGCTTTGACTTTGTACCTCATTTTTGGTCCATGGAAGCGAGCAGGTGTTGCCTCCATGAGCGGGACGGAGCCATTTCCAGAAGCCTTTTCACTGCCGCAAATTCCCGACCTGCGCATCAGCCCGTATGCCTTGGTAATTGCCCTGGTTGCGATTGTGATCGTGTATTTTATTTTGCAGGGAACCTATTTTGGCTTGAAGATTAAAGCTGTTGGGAAAAATATCCGTGCGGCTTACTTGCTTGGCATTCCCACCTGGCAGTATTCGCTCTATTCCTTCCTCATTTGTGGTGCATTGGCAGGCATTGCCGGAGCGTTGCAAGTGACAGCCGTGTATTATCGTCTGATTCCCTCCATCTCCAGCGGATACGGCTATCTTGGTTTGATGGTGGCAATGCTGATCAATTATCAGGCGATCTGGGCAATTCCTGTGGCGTTATTCTTTGCGGCTCTCAATATTGGCAGTATTCAATTGCCAATTGTTATGAAATTGGACTCTTCGTTGTCAGGTGTCTTACAAGGTGTGTTGGTCTTGTTCGTCTTGCTGACCGAGGGTGTCCGTCAAAAATTCGTAAAGAAGGTATGAGACGCTTATGAATCAAGA
>JAFLCF010000273.1:0-2987 GCA_017303735.1 Anaerolineae bacterium | reverse complement strand
TATTTTTGCTGTAATGGGTGAGACGCTTTCTGAACGGGCAGGCGTCATCAACCTTTCTATGAATGGAACAATTCTTTTAACCGCCATGAGCGGATTCGCCGTTGCGTATTCCACCAACAGTCTCTTCCTCGGCTTTCTTGCCGGAATGTTGATCGGCGCACTTGTCGCTTTGATCGTGGCATTTGCCAGCATCACCTTGAAACAATCTCAGGTGGCAATTGGCTTTGTGCTGGCGCTTACCTGCCGCGACCTGGCGTATTTTCTTGGTAACCCATTCATGGGTGTGCCTGGTCCGCGCTTGCAGGCGGCTCCCATTCCTGTGTTGAGCGACCTGCCCATTCTCGGTCCGCTATTTTTTCGGCAGGAAGTGATTACCTACGTTAGTTTTCTGGCGATCTTCCTTGCCTGGTTATGGATCTATCGAACCCGCCCCGGTTTGATGTTGCAAGGCATTGGTGAAAAACCGGCTGCGGCATACATCCGCGGTGCGAACGTCAATGTGATGCGCTATGTCTACACCATCATCGGTGGCGCACTGATCGGGTTGGCAGGACCTGCCTATTCGTTAGGTGTCCGTGCCGGATGGATGGGAACTATTTCCGGCTTGGATGGAATCGGGTGGATCGCCCTTTCCATCACCATCTTTGGCGGTTGGAATCCCGCTCGGGCGGCGTTTGGCGCTTACCTTTTCGCCTTCTTGCAATGGTTAGGGTTGGTCTTGCAAGCCGTTTTCACAGCGGTTCCTTCTCAAGTTTTACAAGTTGCGCCGTTCCCGCTTATGATCCTCACGTTGCTGCTCGTCAACATTGGCAATGCCGAATGGGTCGAGAGAACCCTCGCTGCCATGCCAGAGTCAGCACGCAAATTTACAGCGAAAGTTCTACGTGCCATGCGGGCATCCCCTCCGGCAGCGTTAGGTGTTCCGTTTGAACGAGATTAACATTCAGACCTCCAGGTTCTTATACCTTGGAGGTCTGATAAAATTATGGGGTCATGAAAAATTTCACTGGCTATAAATGTTCGATCTGCGGCGCGGAATATCTGCCCGGGCAAGTCACCTATACCTGTCCAAAAGACGGCGGCAATTTAGACGTTGTCCTGGATTACGATTCCATTCGCAAGAAATTTCAGCCTGAAGATATTACCTCGCGTACTGAAACTTCTTTATGGAGATACCTGCCGCTGTTGCCGGTGAATGAACCCGCAGGCGACTCTACACCTTTACACGCCTCCGGCTGGACCCCGGTCTTTGCCCTGCCTCGATTAGCCGAAAAACTACGCCTGAAGCATCTCTGGCTCAAAGACGAATCGCGCAATCCGACTGCATCTTTCAAAGACAGGGCGAGTGCGGTTGTGGTCACACGTGCACGCGAGATCAAATCTGAAGTGGTGGTAACTGCTTCGACAGGCAATGCAGGTGCAGCCCTGGCAGGCATGGCGGCGGCAGTTGGGCAAAAAGCCGTCATCTTTGCGCCCAAGTCTGCTCCGCAGGCGAAGGTGGCGCAATTGCTCATCTTTGGCGCAAAAGTGATTCTGGTGGATGGAAGCTATGACGATGCCTTCGACCTCACGGTAAAAGCCGCCAATGAATTTGGCTGGTATTGCCGTAACACAGGCTACAATCCCTTCACGCTTGAAGGCAAAAAGACAGCCGCCTTTGAAATTTGGGAATGGTGGATCGAAGCTCACAGCGACTGGCATAAAAAAGACAGCGCCTTGGAAGACCATCCGCCTTTGACCATCTTTGTCTCGGTGGGTGATGGCAACATCATTTCCGGCATTCATAAAGGGTTTAAAGACTTGTATGAACTTGGCTGGATTCCCAACCTGCCGCGCATCATTGGGGTACAAGCCGAAGGCTCGGCTGCGATTGCAAATGCTTTCCATGCCCGAACGGAGACGATTACCCCCGTCTCTGCAACCACGATTGCAGACAGTATTTCTGTCGACTTACCACGCGACGGTGTGCGGGCAGTGCGGGCAGCCATGCATACAGATGGAACCTATGTAACGGTATCAGATGACGAGATTATCCATGCCATTGCCGAACTCGGCACGCAAGGCGTCTTTGCCGAACCGGCTGGGGCGACTGCCTATGCAGGATTGGTAAAAGCGACCAGCCTGGGCGTGGTAGGAAGCGATGATCCCGTCCTTGTCATGAACACAGGTAGCGGATTAAAAGATGTGCGTGCTGCTTTGCAAGCTGTCACACCTGCGCCAGTGATCGAACCAACTTTAGATGCGGTGAAAAAAATCTTATGAAACAAAAAACAGATTCATGGAGCCTCCCCTTTCGTTACACCATGGGGATCATACTTTTTATCATTGTTGTTGCTTTCTTGATCTATGCCAGTGAAGCAGTGACGATGTTCATCATCGCCGCCTTTACAGCTTACTTGATTAGCCCGGCAGTCGTCTTTCTGATGGAACGTACGCGTATGTCTCGTACGGCGGCTGTGAATGTGGTCTATTTTTCGGCATTGATCGTATTGGTGGGAGTTCCTGCCGTGCTAACGCCGATCTTCTTTGATGAAATTCAATTGGTGGCGCAGGATATTCTTGAACTATCAGAAGAATTAAGCGGCTTTCTTTCCAAACCGATCCAATTGGGTGGGTTCGTTTTGCATTTGGAGCAGGTTGGGGAAAGCATGGCGCATTTTCAAGAGAACATGTTATCGCCTTTGCCTGAAGAGGCGCTTGAACTGCTTGAAGCTACATCCATTAATGTGTTGTGGATATTGATCATTCTTGTTAGTGTGCATCTTTTCATGTCTGAGTGGCCCCGTATGCGTAGTTGGTTGATCCATTTGGCGCCTGAGCCTTATCAGCCTGATATGAGCGAGTTGTATGCCCGCTTGCGCAATGTGTGGATGGCGTATCTACGCGGACAGATCGTCTTGATGGTGGTGGTGGGCATTGTCTTTACCATTGCATGGACGGCGATTGGCATCCCTGGTGCGTTGGTCTTGGGCGTCATCGCGGGTTTG